>JAFTFA010000029.1 GCA_017449785.1 Muribaculaceae bacterium
ATCACGTTTTCTTTTCTTCGGCAAGATGTCGCAATGCCACGATGATCTCCATGTCTCTCTTTTTTAAAAGCTCATTTTTGAATAAATAGACAATGTAAGCAACTAATGCTATGATCAGGAATGCCCCATGCCAGCACACAGCTGATGGCAATAAACTACAAGGAATATGGCTTCTGTGCCATTAAGAAAAGCGGTTGATTTACTTGATGCATAGGTAAATCAACCGCGAGAATGACTGGAAAAGACGTTGCCTGTCTAGGCCATTATTACGGCCTGGATGTAGTAGATAACGGCACACACTGCAAGGGTGACGCCTTCAAGTCGTGTGATGTGGTGATATTTGCGTCCAAACCGGCAGAACACCCATATCAGCGCTGCACCGAGAACAAGCGTGATGAAGTCAATCATACCGATATTTCTCCGTTGCAACGGTGTAATGGTCGCCGACGTGCCCAGAATAAAGAAGATGTTGAAGATATTGCTCCCGACGACATTGCCGAGAGCCATGTCTGTATCCCCTTTACGGGCCGCGATGACTGATGTCATCAGTTCCGGGAAACTGGTGCCGGCGGCCACGATGGTCAGGGCAATGATGCTTTGGCTCACGCCCATGTGCGCGGCGATGCCCGAGGCTCCGTCCACCATCCATTCTCCACCGAAAATAAGCCCTGCCAGGCCGACGAGGAAAAGCAGTACCGATCTCCAGAGAGGGGCGACTGTTGACTGCTCCTTGTCGGTATCGTCATTGCTTGAATTGATGCCGAGCGTGATAGAGTATGCCATGAATATAGCCATGAAGCATAGCAGGACGATGCCGTCGCTGCGGCTGATCACATCCCCGCTTGCACCAAGCAACGTGTCGTTGGCCATCACGAAGAGCACAACCGAAGCCAATAAGCATAAAGGCACATCGTAGCGGATATTGCCCTTGGAGCAAGCAACGGGACAAATGATTGCTGTGACTCCGACGATGGCCAATGAGTTGAAAATGTTGCTTCCCACCACATTGCCTATGTCAAGGTCGGCCTGTCCCTTGACCGCCGAGATCACGCTGACGACCAATTCAGGTGCCGATGTGCCGAAAGCCACAATCGTCAAGCCGATAACCAGGCTTGAGACATTAAAACGCCGGGCAATATCAGACGCACCATCGGTGAGCCAGTCGGCTCCCTTGATGATGAGCAATAACCCGACAACGAACTTTGCTATCAGTAGTATCATCTTGATTGTAACGGAGGATGCCAACAGGCGTGCCGGCATCCGTCCTCATTAGCGGGTTTATAACTTGATGGAAGTGAGAATCTGGCGGGCGTCTTCACCCTCGGCCACGACAAGATCAGTCATGGGCTTGTAAAAGAAATCCACAAACTTTTCCATCTGCATAGCGACGAACTGGAAGTCCTCGGTATAGCAGATGTTGAGTTGCCAGTTGCCGATGTTGCCGGCTTCGGGCAAGCCTTTGTCCTTGAGCCCCTTTTTCAGGCCTTCGGCCCCGAGGCTGAGCATGCCTTTAATGGCGTCACCATCGCCCGGGTTGTAGATTTTCTGAACCACATGGATTTTGCCGCCAGTCGGGGTGTAGATATAGTCAGTCACCATTCCGAAGAAAGACTTGCGGACAGAGATATGCGGATTGGCGAGAAGTTCCTCTGCCATTCCAAGATTTTTGATTTTAGCCATTGTTTATTGATTGATGTTAGGATGTGTAAATACTTATCACCTCCTGCTATAGAAGGCGATATAAAACGATCAGGTAACAAAACAACGGCTAACGAATGATGCGCCGCAATGCGATGACATAGTAATCGCACGGGCAGGTGAAATGGAAAGGTGCCGACTCTGTGCGAAGCGCATCTTTCCACCTTTTGGATGTGAGAAGGTTATTGTATGTCTTGAAGAAAGAGCCATTGCAGCATCTCCATTTAGCCGTCCCGTTAGTACTTGATGTCCTGAGGGTCCGTGTGCTGATGGTTCTAACATTACTTCTATGGTTGTTGATTGTACCGGATTGCGGCAGCGCCACTTTGAAGCAACCTAAATCGCTCGGCTGATGATGCTTTTTCTCAGCTGGCTCAATATTACCAACTGCTTCGACATGATGCTCCACGATGGCCGATTGCTGGGTATTGAATAAGAACCCAACAATCAGTAGAGTGAATATTTGGAGCAATCTGAGCATGGATGTCCGATAACAGCGTGCAAAGTTAGACATTTTTTCGCCTTGAGCACTCATTTTCTTTGAGTTTTCGTGTCCATTCGGGCACGTCGGCCACCTGCAACGCGTTGGGGAGAAAGACCTGGTAAGGATCATCTCTCAACGGGAGTGGCCCGGAAATAGTGATGTGCAATTTTTTTATACTACGGATGTGGATGGATTGGGGATAAATGATTACTTTTGTAGCGTTGAAGTGGGGGCGGACCTTGATGGCGGCTCCTGTCAAGAAAATATTGAGAAAACATGAAGAAGTTTTATTCCCTCATCATTGCAGCTGTCATGGCTGCTGTATTGGGCCTTTCGGCTCAGGCTGCGCCGCCCCAGTTTGAGGCTGTCGCTGGTATGAATTTCAGTACTGTGGATCGTGAAGGAATCAATTTCCGTCCGGGCTTCCATGTCGGAATTCGTAGCACGATACCCATCCCCGAGGTGACGCTGGGTTTCTATGTCAATAGTGCCGTCAAGTTGTCACTCAGGGGCTTCAAGACCGACTCGGTCAACTATTGCCCGTTCTTCCTTGACATCCCGATCCATGCTGGCTACAAGTATGAACTTGATGAAAGGGCCGCCATGTTTATCGAGGCGGGCCCCTATGTGGGCATCGGCTTGTTCGGCAAGGCAGCGGGGAAGAATGTTTTCTCCGATGAGGTGGGCTACAAGCGTTTTGACGTTGGCTTGGGCCTTCGTGGCGGTTTTGAGTTCCTGCATCGTTACTCCGTGTCGCTCGGTGCCGACTTCGGCTTCCTCCGCACTACAGACGAATTTTCGGCTAAGCCTCGCAATATCACCTTCTCATTGGGCTATTACTTCTAAGGTTCATCATCAGCCTTAACCGTATACCTGATCTATCAGGAAATGTGCTTTTCAATCCCTTTTTCTAGGGAAAGACAAGCACATTTCCTGTTTTTTTATGGATTGTTAATATGACAGTGCCAAGATTTGGCACTCTGTCATTCTACCTTTGCATCGTGAAAACAATAGCAATAGGAGGAATGACTATGAACAAGAACATCATCAACATCGTGAACATGGGCGACAAGATCTGTGCTTCGCTTGATTGCAATGGCCGTCGCCTTGCCAGCATCAACGGGTCGGGCTTCAGCAGCCTGGCTGCCGTCAAGAGTGCCTTGTTGGAACTGGCTGGCCGCTACGTCGGTATGGCTGTGATTACTGTTCGCAACTGCACACAGGGCTGGCGTGACGTCACTGCAATGGCCACCATGCGGCGTCCTGCCGTCAATACCGAGCCCGCTGCGGCATTGCCTCCCCACGTCGGCGGGCAGTACATCATTCCTTGGGCCTCGTGAAAAATTATTCTATGGGGTTATTGGACTCAATTGAGGAAAAGTTTGTACATTTGTAATCTCAAAAAAACACATTATATATAATTATGAAAGGTATTATTGGAGCCATTGCCGGCGATGTCATCGGGTCGGCATACGAGTTTAACCCGACGCGTGATTACACGTTTGAACTGTTCACGCCCGAGAGCACCTTCACTGATGACACCGTGCTCACCATGGCTAATGCCCTGTGGCTGCTCGAGGATGAGCAGCACACGCTCGAGAAACTGGTCAACATCATGCTGGACCTTTGCCGCAGATACACGAATCGCGGCTATGGCGGTCGCTTTGCCAATTGGATTCTTGCCAATAATCCTCAACCCTACAATTCCTTCGGCAACGGTTCGGCCATGCGCGTGAGCCCCGTGGGATATTATGCCAATACGCTCGACGAGGCCTTGGAACTGGCCAAGGTCTCGGCCGAGGTGACCCATAACCACCCCGAGGGTGTCAAGGGCGCCCAGGCTACTGCCGCTGCCATCTTCTTGGCTCGCAAGGGCGAGGACAAGTGGCAGATTCGCGACTATGTGGAAAACAATTTCGG
>JAFTFA010000030.1 GCA_017449785.1 Muribaculaceae bacterium
GGAAATGATGCTATCTTTGGCTAAAAGTGGCAAAAAAAGTGAGATTTCGCCAAAGAAATTTACCATAAATTTGCTTATCAGTTTAGAAATCAGTATTTTTGCGGCACAAAACCAAAATGAAGAAATCATGGAACAACTGATTGGTCGTGAGAGAGAGGTCAAGGAGTTATGGCGCTGTTTCAATTCGCCGCGTTCAGAGTTTGTGGTGGTTTATGGCCGTCGCCGCATAGGTAAGACTTTTCTTGTGACTCAAACTTTTAAGGATAAGTTCTCTTTTCTCTTTACTGGGTCACACAAGGCTCCAAAGGAGCGTCAACTTGAATTGTTTGCTAAGGCATTGCAACATTATGGTCGCACCCCAATGCCTTTGAAGATTGACAACTGGTATCATGCCTTTGATGCTCTTGAACTGTTGCTGGAATCCCTGGAAACATCAGAGAAGAAGATCCTTTTCTTTGACGAAATGCCGTGGATTGATACAAGTCGCTCAGAATTTGTTTCGGCCCTGGAAGATTTCTGGAATACATGGGCCGCCTTGCGTGATGATATTTACTTGATTGCATCAGGGTCTGCAACATCGTGGATGGTCAACAATCTTGTGGAGAATCAAGGTGGTCTTCACAACCGCATTACTTCGAGCATTAATCTGCAAGCCTTCACCCTGCGAGAGTGTGAACAATACCTTCGATACCATAATTGCACTTGGGATCGCTACACGATAGCCCAGAGTTATATGTACTTGGGAGGAGTTCCCTTCTATTATAGCCTGCTTGAGTTTAATCGTGAGCTGTCTTATAATGTAGATTTGTTGTTCTTTAGACCAAAAGCCAAACTGTCAAATGAGTTTAATGACCTGTATAATGTCCTGTTTACAGGTGCAGATAAATATATAGAGATTGTCAGAATGTTGGCTCAAAATCGTGAGGGTATGACTCGAAAAGAATTGGGTGAAAAGTTGGGTGAAAATGGAGGAGGCTTGACTCGTCGGCTGCAAAATCTTGAGAACTGTGATTTCATCATGACTTATTCCCAACTTGGAAACAAGAAGAAAGGGGCAATTATCCGCTTGGCAGATTTCTTCACATTGTTTTATTATAAATTTATTGATGGGGCTGGAATGTCAAGAAGTGCAGGCAATTATTGGAGCCACAAGATGTTCGAGCCATCGGCTATTGCATGGCAAGGTTTGACATTTGAACTCATTTGTTTGAAGCATGTAGAACAAATAAAAAAGAGTCTTAGTATATCAGGAGTCCACACTGAAGTGTCATCGTGGCGAAGTCAACAGGTCAACAGTGAAAACAAAAAGGCACAAATAGATCTTGTTATTGATCGAGGCGACAGGTGTATCCACTTGTGTGAGATGAAGTTTTCGACCGAGCCATACGCAATTACTAAAGAGTATGAGGTAAAACTGCGTGAACGCATGGCGATTTTTAGGGAAGAAACCAAAACTCGCAAGACGTTGTTGACGACCTTTGTTACCACTTTTGGCATCAAGCCTGGTGTTCATGCGGGAATAGTTCAACAGCAAGTCACTCTGGATGAACTGTTCGACAATTAATTATAAGAGGATGTGTCATCATTGTTATGCTTGCAATATGATCCGTGCTTCACACGGAGAAATTAAACAAAATTTGTATAATAATTAAACAAAATAAATTTTATTTTAATTTTATTTATAATTTTGCTCAATTTCTCGGCCGTAAGGCCGATAAAAACAAGTGAATAAATGATGACACACCCTCTTAGTTATTCTTTCTTCTTGGCGTCGAGGTGGTAGGTGAACGAGATGCCGATGTAGTGGTGCAGCGTGTCCTGCCACTCGCTGGTCTGCTGATAGGCCGTCTGGCTGCTCCAGCGGTAGTCGTCCTGGTTGAGGATGTCATCGACATAGAGTCTGACTGTGCCCTTGTTCTTCAGGACCTTCCAGGCAACGGAGGCGTCCCACAGCAGGCGGTTGCGGTTCATGCCGCTGGAGGCATAGCCGCGCCGCATGGACTCGGTGAGGCTGGATGAGAACACAAAGTTGCGGTAGTTGGCCTCGAACTCGATGCCGAAGTTGTTGTTCCACAGCGTGGTGTTCTGGATGGGCGACTGCGAGAAGCGCAACTGGTCGGCATTCACCTCGGCAAAGGCCGAGGCCTTGATCCAGTTGTGGTCAAACGACACGGTCAGCTTCTCCTTGGGGTGCAGGCTCGTCTGGCGGTTGAGGATGCGCTCACCGTCGGTGGGCAGCATGGTCAGGTAACCGTAATAGCGTCCGCCCATGACTTTGAGGTCGTTCTGCAGGCGGAAGTAGCTGCCCAGGCCGTGGTCATAGTTGAGGTTCACTTCCCACACGCGATTGCCGGTCACGGTCTCGGGACGGCTGGTATAGACGTTGGTCGCCGGGTCATAACTGAGTGCCGTGATGTTGCTGTGGTCGGCCGTGGTGTACTTGGCATTGAAGCCTATCGACAACTGCTTGCTCGGGACGATGGCCTTGTAGGCCAACTGAATCTGGTGGGAGTGGATGTCCTTCAACAGGGGGTTGCCCTCGGTGATGAACAGCGGGTCGCTCAAGTCACGGTAGCCGATGGTCTGGAGCAGTTCGGGGCGCGTGGTCTTGTAACTGTAATTCAACTCCACACTCATGCTGCGGTTCATTTTCCAGGAGGCCTTGAGCGACGGCTCGACCTTGAAGCGGTTTCTCACGGCGGCGGTGTCGAGCAGGGCGCGGCGGTAGTCCTGGTGCTCACGGCTCCATGTCATGGCGGCCCGGGGCTGCAGTTGCACCTGGCCGATGTTGAACGTCGAGCCGGCAGTGAGGGTGTGGCTGGTGTTGCGGTAGCGGTTGTTGAACGAGTTGGCGGCATCGGCCATGCCGTCGGTGGTGAAGTCGCAGTCCATTTTGTTGTTGTCGTGGCCCAATTGATACTCCGCAGTGAGCAGCCAGGCCTTGGTCAGCCAGCGCTCCAGGGTCATGGTTGACACCAGATTGAGCCGTGAGTAGGGCTCGATGGCCTGCTGGCTCAGGGTGGAGGCGAGGCCGCCGTGATGGTCGGTGATGGTGCGGTCGGCCCAGCGCTTGTTCTTGCCGTCGGTATAGTTCACACCCCCTCCAATCTTGAACGAGCCGTCCTTGATCAAGTGCGTCCAACTGCCCGAGGTGCTGATGCGGGTCTCGTGCCCGCGGGTGAGGGTGCCCACGTGCTGGTTGATCGTGGGCGCGTAGCCATGGCCCGAATCCACCATCTGCTCGGTCTCCCGTCGGCTGATGGAGCGGTTGTAGTCGTAATCGGCCTGCGCCCACAGGAAGACGGTGTTGGCCGTGTCGGGCCTCCAGCGCATCATGCCCAGGATGGTCGGGTTGAGCTGGTGGCTGCGGTCAAAGCCCTCCACCGTGTTGCGGCTCCGCGCCTCGCCGGGGAAGTAATTCTCGGTCTCGCTGCCCGAACTTTTCCACCGGTCGTCATGTGCCAGTCCGCCGCTGAAGCTGTAATAACTCTTCAGCGTCTTGTCGCCCTGCTCGCGGCCCCAGTTGTGCTGGTATCCGCCCGAGACGCCTTGCTCCTGGCCCAGCCCGAAACCAGAATTGAGCGAGTATTGGCCCTGGTACCGCCTGTGCCGCTTGGCCACATTATTGGCGTCGCCGAACACCATGACGGGGTCCGACTTGGACAGGCGGTTCATCGTCACCTCGGCCTCATAGTGGTCGCGGGTCCTGTAGCCCGCCATGGCGTCGCCATACCAGCGGTCGAGGAAGCCCGGCTTGACGGTCAGGTCCAGCACCATGTCCTCGCTGCCGTCGTCGTTGCCGGTGTGCTCCTTGAGCTCCGATGCCTTGTTGTAGGCCTTGATGTTCTGCACGGCCTCGGCGGGCAGTTGGCTCACCAGGTCATTGCCGCCAAAGAGGCTCTCGCCGTCCATCGTCAGGCGGATGGGTTTGCCGTTCCACCACAGCTTGCCCTTGTCATCGACCTCCACGCCAGGCAGTTGCTTGATGAGTTCGTCCAGGCGGGCGCCCTGTTGCAGCCTGAAGGCCGACGGGTTGAACACGATGGTGTCGCCGCGCATCGTGAACCGTTTTGCATGGCCCGTGACCTCGACCATCTGCAGCATCTGGGAGGACATCTTCAGTTCGATGGCGCCGATGTCGAGTGTGTCCTTGCGGCTGTCGGAGAGCGCCATGACGTTTTTCTTCTTGTAGTAATAGCCCAGCATCGACACCGTCAACTCAACCCGTCCATTGCAGTTGAACGAGAAGCGCCCGAGCGAGTCGGCAATCACGGTGCTGCCCGAATAGCTCGTTTCGCCGATTTGCTGCATGTACTTCACCGTTGCCCCGGGCAAGGTCTCCCGTGTGTCGGCATCTATAACGCGCCCGGCAATGATGTCGGCGTGAGCAAACAAGGTGCTGAAAATCAGCAAGATAGTTATGATAAAGTATTTCATAATAGGATATAGTGGTGGCCGTTTCATGTGTTGTTTCACATGAAACAATGGGTTAGACTTGGGAATAATCAGTGGTTTTTACTTCTTGATTTTGCTCTGGAGCAGATCGACCATGCTCTCGAGGAAGAGGAGTTCGTTTTCCTTGAGTTTGTTCGTGCCCTTGAGTTGCTTATAGATCGAGGCCAGTTGCTGCATGCCGATTTTCAGGTCGGTCTGGTCCAGACCCTCGGTGTCCTTGCACAGCTCGTAGAGCCTGGACAAGAAGAGGTAGCGGTTGCCGTTCTCCTGCACCTTGTTGACATAGAAGAGCAGTTGCTTCATCCACGACTGGGCATCGGTCTTGCTCGATGAGGTAAAAGAGTACACATGGCTTTGACCGTCCGCAAAACCGGAAAGTGCTCCCTGGGCCTTTTCCAGACTTCCCTGGGCCTTCTCCATGGCGCTCCGGTACCTCTCCATGCCCTCCTGGTATTTCTCCATACCGGCCTGGAATTGCTTCATATACTTGTCGTATTCGTCGGAGTCGGTAAAAACTTTCTTGGGTTTTGTGGGGGCATAGGTGGTGATCAGGCGACCCGTGATGCTGTCGCCAGGTGTTGCATCGTCCCACTCGATGGTGTAGGTCGTGCGGTGCTTCACGTTATCGGGAGAGATAAGACCCACGGTATAGCAATAGTCACACGCTAAGCCCACGATGATGGTATTCTCGGGGTTGTAGTAGAGGCGATAGCCCTGGAAGGTACCTTCATGGTTGGTCCACCACAGGGTGTAGACTTCGCCCCTCAAAGCCAAGTTATTCTCCATGTCGGCACTGAGTTGCTCATAGACCCCTTTGGCGTTGTTGATCAGATCCATGTTCTCACGGCCGATGGAGAACTTGTACACGTCGAGTTGGCCTTCCTTGACTCCGGTCTCGGGGTCGGTGTAGGTGTTGTGCATCTGGCTGAGGTCCTCAAGCGGCACGGCGTTGACGATGTTGTCGAATGCTTGCTTCAGGCGGTCCTCATAGACGTTGGCGCTGGCCGTTGCCGGCACGAGCAGGGCGATGAGCGCCGCGATGATGGTGATATGGCTGGTTGTTTTCATAATGCTGGAATATTGGCTGATGGTTGATTGTTCAAGTGGTTGTTCAATTCGTTCTCTAACTCTTGCTCGATGTCGATGAGCACGATGCTGCCGTCCTCGTCCTGCACGGCACGGAAACCGTTGGCCTCCAGGTCGATGATAAAGGCGCGGCGCCTGAGGTCGGCCAGTTCGCGTTGCAGGCGCTCGTTCTCCTGGGCGAGTTTGGCGTTCTCGGCCTGCAGGCGGCGGGAGCTGGAGGCTTGTCTCGTGGCCGAGGCAGAGCCTCGACCCACTGGACATGCCGGCGCAGTCGTTGCCAGTTGCTGGGGCACGGTTTCCACCGCGGGCGGGGGAGCGGGAACGGTGTCGTCATCCGCCTGGGCGGTGACGGCGGGCTGCTCGGGCAGGGTGGGGGATGGCGGCTGGTGCCGGAGCACGGCGGTCACCACGATGGCGGCGGTGATGACGGCAGCGGCGGCGATGCCCCACCAGCGGCGGCCCATCAGGGTGATGAGCGGTGCGGGCCGGGGTTCCTCCATGGCGGGCAGGTTGCCATCCTCCATGCCGCTGTCCAGATAGGTGAACATCACCTTGTAGTCCTGCCACTCGTCGGGGATGTCGTCATGGGTGCTGAAGTACCGACGCAGCGCGGCTTCCTCCTCCACGGTGGTGAGGCCGTCCATGTATCTGTCGAGCAATGTGCCCGCTTGTTGTTGTGATAACTGTTTCATCGGTTTCAGGTCCTTCTTGATTGTTGTATCTCTTTGAGTAACTGTCGTCGTGCCCTGGCCAGCAGGGTGTTGACGCTCGATGGCTGGATGCCCAGGATGGTGGCAATCTCCTCGTTGGAGCGGTGCTCCACCTCGCGCAGCCTGAGGATGGCGTGCTGGGTGTAGGGCAGATTGCGGATGCGCCCCCTGAGCCATCGCTCGTCCTCGCGTTGCAGCATCAGGTCCAGCGGGGAGGGGACCGTGAGGTCGGCGGCCTGATGCTCGTCGAGCGGGAGCGGCGGCTTGTGGCGCAGCTGGTTCAGGGTCAGGTGGCGTGCAATCACCGTGGCATAGCCCTCGGGATTGTAGAGCCGGGGATCGTCACGCATCTGCCACAAGCGCAGTAGCGTCTCCTGGGCAATGTCCTCGGCGCTGTCGGCGTCGGCCCCCGCTGCCGTCGATGCCTGCAATGCCAGCCGCCTGAACTGCGTCGCTTGTCGGTTAAATGCGTCTATCGTCATTAATAGGTCTCATTGTTGTTTACACCCTAATAACACACAAAGTTACCCTTTTTAAACAAAAAAAACCGAGAAATTTTTGCTTTTCTGCTTTTTGACATGGTTGAGACGCGGCTCGACGGTGTAGATTTGCGGCCAAGAAAAACTCAAAAACCGACACAAAACCCGTTTTTTTACCATGAAGAATACACTCAACATCGAGTTTGACCCCGCCATGATGATGCTGGTGGGTGCCCACCTCAAGGCTGCCGAGCTGGGGCGCCTGTTCCGCGCCCTTGCTGCCCACATGGCGGGCGAGGACGCCGGGCAGCACCTCACCAACTCGGCGCTCCGTCTCGCCTTTGCCTTGCTGGGCCCGGCCATCGACGAGAGCCTGGAGCGCCTGGCCACCAACCGTGCCAATGGCGCCAAGGGCGGGCGTCCGCGCAAGCAGGCCCTGCCCGAGCAGGCCGCTGCAAGTGCCGTAACCGAGGCCGAACCCACAAAAAAAAGCAAAAAAGAAGACCTTCCCCCCGCACCCCCTATAGAAGAAAAAAATAAAAAAAATAATTCTCCTGTTGTTGTTGCTGAATCGCGCACGCGCGAGGAACTGGAACAAGAGATATTCAACAACGACCTCAGGGTGGAGCAAGCCTGCATGTCGCTCGGCATCACGCCCGACGACTACCGGCAGATGGCGCGGGCAGTGCTCAACGACTGGGACTTCACCGAGGAGGGTGACCGCAGTTACAAGCACCTGTTGAACTCACTGCGCATCAAGGCGCAACAAAATAAACGACAACCATCTAAACATCAATATCATGAAGCCAGACCTAAAACTCGACGTGACATCACTGACACAGCGGCTGTTAGCTCAAAAGACTACGAGGGACCGTTTTAAATTTCCCTGCTCGCGGGAGCAGGCCATCGACTTGCTCACGGCCGCCTACAGGGCCGAAGTGGCATTTCGCCGCCGCCAGTTCATCGCCGACGAGCACACGGCATCACACATCGCCCAGCTCGCCGACTTCCTCACCAGCGATAGCGCCCGGTTCGGGCTGATGCTGTGCGGCACCTACGGTAACGGCAAGACCACGTTGATGTATGCCCTGCGCTCGGCGACCAATCTGCTGGACCGCTGCGGGGAGTTCGGCGGCCGCCATGTGGGGATCCGCATCGAGGATGCCCGTAACATCGCCAAGCTCTATACCGCCCGCGACCAGCGCCCCTACAACGAGTTCAAGCAGGCCGAGCACGTCATCATCGAGGACATGGGCAAGGAGCCTGTCGAGCAGATGAACTATGGCACCGTGATCTCGCCCGTGGTCGAGATCCTGGAATACCGTTACCACAACCAGTTGTTCACGGCCATCACCACCAACCTGACCCCGCAGGAGATACGAGCCAAGTATGGCAACCGCATCGCCGACCGCTTCAACGAGATGATGCAGGTCATCACCTTCCAGGACCAGACCTACCGCCGCTAGTGAAAACCATAGCCTAACCGAAAAATTTAGCTAAATTTGGCGGTTGTAACCGAAAAATTCGGTAAAATTTGGCGGTTTGGTGGTGGAAGACAAAAAAGATAAGAAAGACAAAATATTGATAATCAATGAGATATTTTATAATTGTCCTTCTTGTCCTTCTTGTCTTCCAACTTGACCTCACGCTAAGGCGCGAAGTCGCTAAGTTTTTTTAAGTTTTATTGCTCGCAAGGGGCTCGCAATTACAGTGCGGATGCCAAAAAAATAAGGTTGTAAATGTTGTTATTACAGGTTGTTATGGTTGTTTGGAATAGGGGGATTGGCGGGAGATGCGGTCGGGGCGGTAGCGGTTGGTGAGGAAGGCTGCGGTGATGATGATGCCGTAGATGACGGCGATGATCGAGGCCTCGGCGCCAAAGGGGCCGCCCGTGATGATGTCGGGACCGGTCGTGGTGGTGACGAGGATGCTCTCGCCGGCATCGGTCCCCGAGACGGCCAGGCCGTAGATGTTGCCCTGCACATAGTTCCACGCCCAGTGGATGCCGATGGGCACCCACAGCGTGCCCGACCACTTGTAGGCGGCAGCGAGCATCAGGCCCGCCTCGATGGCGATGGCCAGCGACGACCACCAGGTGGCACCCTCGTTGGGCAGGTGAGTCAGCCCGAACAGCAGTGCCGACACGGTGAGCGCCACGGTGGTGTTCCACCGCTCGTCGATCATCCTGAAGAGCACGCCGCGAAAGATGATCTCCTCGCCCACGGCCACGCCCAGGAACAGCATGACTGCCCGCCACTGCTGTGGCCACGAGAATCCCTGCCACGACAGGCTGGCGCAATCCATCGCGTCCATCGTGCCCACGACCAGGGTCATATAGACCGCTCCCACGAGCAGGCCCAGCAGCGTGTGGGGAACGAGGGCCCTCAACCGCAGTTCGGCGGGCCACTCTTTCCTGAACCCCCTCATCAGGGCATAGATGCCGAGGACCAGTGCCGTCCCGACAACAGTCAGGCCCGGGGCGTGCAGGTAGCGGGCCGCCTCGTGACCGATGGCGATCAATCCATAGCCGAAGGTGGCCAGCATGAAGGCCCCCATCATCAGTAGCAGCCATTTCCACCAGGGACGTTTTTGGTCTGATGCAGCCATAGTGCTGAGTGTTACAGGAGGGGGGCTACATGTTGGGGCACTCCTCGTTCTCGTCGGTGACGACTTGCTCACCGTCCTTGACCTCGCGGGCGTGGGTGGTACTTGATCTTCTCGAACCCCTTGATGATGTTCTCGACGGTGGTCTTGTCGGCGTCATAGGTGATGGTCACCGTCTGGTGCTCAACGTCGGTGACGATCTTCTTGATGCCCTTCTCGAAGCGGATGTTGTCCTTGATGCGCTTCTCGCAGTTCTCACAGTGCATCTGCGGCACGGTAGTCAGCACTACGGTCTTGATGTCCTTGGCACTGGCAACGGTCATGGTGAGCAGTGCGATGAGTAATACTAAAAACTTTTTCATATCTATCTGATCTTTTTACTTCTTTATCTGAAAAGGTTGATGCGGATGCCCAGATAGGCCATCGCGCCGCTGACGGGCCCCCAGACCATCGTCGGCTCAAATGCCTGGCTCCAGGGATTGTCGGCGGCGATGATGGGATTGGGCTGGCGGTAGTTGGTCAGGTTCTCGCCACCCAGGTAGATGGAGAAGTGCCTGAACCAGCGGGTGACCTGGGCATTGAGTAGGCAGTGGGTGGGGAAATGGCGGTCCCATGATAAGTGGCCGTCGTCGGTGAGGTAGGGGTCGGGCATGCGGCCGCTGCCGTTGAGCTGTAAGGTCACATCAAACTCCCACAGCCCCAGCGGGGTCTTGTAGGACGCGGCCACCAGGCCCTTGAAGCGGGGAGTGAGGGGCTTCTCGCGCAGCCGGCCGCCATAGGCCGTCTTGACGTCGTTGTAGCGATAGGCAAGGGTCAGTTCCAGCCCCTCGACGACAGGATAGGACACATCGACCTGCCACGTGTGGGAACGTGACTTGCCGTCCAGCTCGCCGATGAGGATCAAGTTGGGCGACGTGTCCATGTCGATGACCATCTGATGCTCAAAACGGGTATAGTGGTACTCGGCATTGACCTTCAAGAGCTTGCCCCACAGCGGGATGTCCCACGAGGTGGTGAGGCCGTAGTTCCAGGCACTCTCGTGGTGCAGGTCGTTGATGACCAGCCGGCGGCCGCTGGCCAGCAGGTAATGGTTCTCGGCCAGAGCATGTGCCGTGCGGTAGCCCTTGCCCGCCGACAGGCGGATGGTAATGAACTGTGCCGGATGCAGGCGCAGGTGGAGCCTGGGCGTGACAAACGTGCCGTGCAGGCTGCTGTGGTCCATGCGCATGCCGGCCATCAGGGTCAACACGTCGCTAGCTGGCGTGAAGGTGTATTGGCCATAGGCACCCGTGACCGTCTCCTTCTCCACAAGATGGGTCAATGGGCCGTCGGCAACGTGTTCCAGGCTGTAATCCTGGGACAGCCTGTCGTGGTTGAGGCTCAAGCCCAGCGACAGCGTGTGAGGTTCGGTCAGATGGGTCTCGAACATGAGTTGGGCATAGGCGTTGGTCTCATTGACGTCATAGCGCTTGTAGCCATAGTTGCCGTCCACGTTGTGGCTTGATGCCGCTGCCATGAGCGCGACGTTGGTGCCCCGTTCGGCATTGAGCACGACGGCGTGCTTCATGTAGCCCTGATAGCGGCGCGTCAGCAGGTCGATGGCAAACGGTACCGCTCCCTCGTGGTGGGTTTGGGTCTGGCCACTGTGGCGCTTCTCGTCAATCATGGCCAGGCCGCCATGGAAGATGTAACGGTCGCCCAGCCAGTCCCAGCGGCTCTGCAGGTTGACCTGTCGCACATTGGGCTGGTCCAGGAAGTGGTCATGGTTGTGGTCCATGTCGGCCAGGTTGTCCTCGTAGTGGGCCAGTAGATTGGCATTGAGGCGGGGCGTCAGGTGCAGGTTGCCGTCGGCGTTGGCCTCGATGCGGCCATCGCTGTTGCCGTACAGGTTGAGTGTCACGCCCTGCTCGTCTTCGGGCTTGAGGTATTCCACGTCGATCTGTCCCGTGATGCCCTCATAGCCGTTGCGCACCGACGAGGCCCCCTTCGACACCTGGATGCTCTTCATCCACGGCCCCGGTACATAGCCCAGTGCGAACGGCAACGCCGCTCCGCGCCAGTCGGGCAGGTTCTCGGCCAGCATCTGCACATAGGTGCCGCTCAGTCCCAGCAGTTTGATCTGTTTGGCCCCGGTGGCGGCATCGCTGTAGTTGACATCGACCGATGGGTTAGTGGTGAAACTCTCGCCCAGGTTGCAGCACGCCGCTTTGAACAGTTCGGCCTTGTTGATGCGCATCGTGTTCTCGGCCCCGGCGACGCGGCTCATGCCCGGTCGCCTCGTGGTGACAGTGACCTCGCCGATTTGCTGCATGGGCAGTCCAGTTGCTGTGGTATCAACGACCTCCTGGGCGGCAGGAGTCTGTCCCATCGCCATCAGCATGGCAACCGCCATCGCCAGTGTCAACATCAGTCGTTGCAGCATATCTATCAGAATGCTCCGGAGAAATAGTTTGTCCGGATTCGGACTGCAAAGTTACAAATCTTTTCGGTTGCAATGCCCTTGTCAAGTTGATAAAAGGAGAAAAGGGGGGGGAACCAGTGTGCTCTCATGCTCAGTAAACTTGATTCTGGTTGAAGTTAGATGGTTGTCACTTTATTTAGCAAGCTATTATTTCAGGTCAGTACCATACAACTGACGATCATTAATCACTTGGTCCTCGCTGACTCTGTCCCAGAGCGACTCGGGCTTTGAACCTCGGTAATCTCATCTAGCCGCTGGTCCCCCCCCCATCTCTGATTGTATTCCCTCGGATAAGGTTTGCAGCTAGAAGAAAAACTTAATTACTGATGATGTGGAAAAACCTGTTTAATTGAGGGGACATCTATAAATTAGCTTGACGTGGATTTTGATCTATTTTTGAGCAGATTTTGGCTTAACTTTGCAGGAGCATAGCAAGCTATGGTCCAAGAAGATAAGTCAAAATATGCCAAAAAGGAACAAAATACAGTCAACATAAAATATCAACATTTCGGTAATTTATAGATGTCCCCTTGAGTAAAAAGTTATTCTTTGAGTCTTACAGGCAGTAGATCACGAGCTCATGTTCTTCTGGCCGGTGATGCGGATGAAGTTCCGAGCCTCGTCGCGGGTGGTGCCGACGTTGGCAAAGCCGGCCTCGTTGAGGAGCTTGGCCATTTCTTCTGCCGAATAGACGTGCATCCAGTTTTTAGCCTTGAAGCCTATTACCTGATGCCGGGGATTGTCTCCGTCAAGCTCATTGGCGATGAGGAGTGTGCCGCCAGGCTTGAGTACCCTCAAGATGCGCGCCAGGCACAGGTCCATCTCGACCCAGTAGTACACGGTCTCGAATGCCGTCACCAGATCAAAAACCTCTTTGCCCAGGTACATGTTCTCGATGTCGCCCTCCATGACGATGCATCGGTGCAAGACTTCGTCAAGATTCTGAAAATAAGCAAAATCTATGGCCAGCGGTGAATGGTCAAGACCAGACACCATGCTCCCCGGGAAACGTTTCAACATGCGGCGGATGTTGGCGCCCCCGCCACAGCCGACATCCAGAACCGAGGGTTGATCGGGAACTTGTATCCCATCCAGCGCCCACTCGGGCATGGCCTGGTGCTCCTCGCTGTTCATGGTCTTCAACACCCGTTTGCCCCAGAAACCTCTGGGGTTGGATGCCCGGTCATAATACTTGATTAATTTCATGAATCGTGATAAGGCTTTTGAGTAGTGATGTGGCTTTTAAAAAATGAGGGCGCTTCGGTGAAAGAGTCTCAACATTTACCGAAGCACCCTCTTCAATATATATTAATTAACCAACTTGTACGTGGCAGTTGTGCCGTCGCTGTAGCGTGTGATGACGATGTTCAGTCCGTCGAAGGGCTTGTTGCTGGTCTGGCCCTGTGCGTTGACGTAGGTCTTGGACGCAGGTATGGATGCTGCTACCTCGTTGATGCCGGTAGTAATGTCATTCCACTCGACGTTGTCGATCAATGTCTCGACGACATAGAACATGGGGTCGGTGTCATTGCTTTTCTCGCCCTTCTTGACATAGTAGAAGCGCACGAGGAACTTGACGTCGGCATTGGTCAGGGCACCGAAGGTGAGGTCACCGTCAATCATGTTCACGGTAGTCTCGGCTGTAGCGTTGGCCACCATCTCATGGGTAAGCAGGTCGCTCTCGCGGGGAGCGGCCGGGTCGTTCACGCAGTTGCCATCAACAATCTTATAGCCGCGGATGTCGTCGCACAGCCTCCACACGCGGAACATGTAGGGCTCATACTCGATGCTGGCGTCTTGGGGCAGGATGCCGGTAGCGGTGATAGCGGCGCTGTACATGCGGCAGGGTTGTCCGTTCTCGTCGCGCCAGGTAGCCCAGTCATCGCTGATGCAGGTGCCATCGAAGCCAGCCTCGACTCTACCTGCTCCGGTCCTGAGGATGGGAGCACCGTAGGTGTTGCGTCCGTCTTTCACGCGGTCGCTTCTCATCGCCGAGATGACGGGGACATAGGCCATGAAGTTGCCCGTGGTGTGCACATCGTTGTCAAGCAGGCTGAATTCGCCGGCATTCCAGAAGGTGTGGCTGGTCATTTCCTCGAAGCTGCCATCAGTGCGGCGCTGGATGAGTGAAATCGTGTCGTTGGGCAACATGGTGTCGTCGCCACGGATGATGGAGTAGCGGAAGATGTCGGGATTGTTCACCAGCGTGATGTTGATGTCGGCGTTCAGGACATGGGTAGTCAAGTGGTGGTCGGTATCGCCTTCTACCTGGGCCAGAGTGTAGAAGCCGTTGAGCTCGTGGGTGGTCTTGTGGACAGGAACCAGGACATGGTTGGTGGTCTTCTGGGAAGTGCCCATCACGATGTAACCATATTGTGCCGGGTGCTCGTTCAATGCGGTGCTTGCGGCAAACTGGTCAACCAGCATGATGTCCTTCATGTCGATCACGCCATTGTTGGTCTCGATCCAGCCGCTTGTGGCGATCATCAGGTCATTGATGAGGTCATAGCCAGGCAGGATGTCCTGATCGTTGTAGATGATCTCATAGTGTACCATGCCATTGGTGCCAGGCGTGAATACGATCGTTGCTACGGGGTTGACGATAGTGTCGCCATCTTCATAGCAGCGATAGAGGTTGTAGATGTTCTCGCCCGCGGTAATGTTCTCCAGCGTGATGCCGTAGTCATTGCTCAGCGTCAAGAAGTTGCGGTAATAGTTGCTCTGCTCTTCCATGACATAGTCGCTCTCGTAGTGGTCGAGATTGAGCATCATGAAGTCGTCATAGCCCGGGATGACCACAGTGGCGATGTTGCTCCAGGTGGCGATCACGTCGTTGCCCGTGGCATTGCCATAGATAATATAGCTGATGACGTTGCTATACTGCTCCTGTTCAACGGGATAGGTATAGGTGGTCTGGTCGGTAGTCGACAGATACTGGGTGCTCTGTGTGCCGTCACCATTGTCAGTGACAATATAAATGGTATAGGTCTGTGGAACGGTAGAACCAGCAATCGTGTTGAGCGACGATGTCCAGTCGAGGGTCACATCAAAGGTGTGCTCCTGGTCGGTAGGATCGGCCTCGGCATGGAGGTCGATGACATACATGCCCACCGTGGGGCGTTGTTGTGCATTGTAGTTGATGCTGGTGCTGGATTGGCTGCGGTTGTCAGGAATATTGATGATCATGCCACTCAATGAACGCTCATCGTGTGCGTTCTTGCCCTCCATCGAGAAGTAGTGCTCCATACCGATAACCGAGCCGCAGTCATGAACGACCGGATAGGTGTCACCATTGCTCATCGACTCATAGAAGTCGGTGATTTCGGAACCCTGATCTATGGTCGTCGGGCTGTACTCCTCAAACATGTTGTAGAATGGAGCAAACGGAGCATAGCTGCCGTCTGAATCAGGTCTCTTGGGGGTAGCATAATAGCTCTTGCCCTTGCCGATGACGAAGAAGCGGTTGAAGGTGCCCGAGATGTTGAACATTGTGCTCGATCCGGCGCGGATGCCATCGGTGATGAGGTTGATGGACTCGATGTATTCTCCCATAAAGGTAACCAATTCCTGCTTGGTTGATGTGGTTGCTGCGGGCTCATCGGGAAATTCTGCCTTGACTTTGATCAGAAACAGCGTGTGGCCGTTCTCGTAGGGGGTCATCACATCATTGTCAGTAATGCCCCATCCTGTTTCGTCGTTTTTTGAAGTGATGTAGCAGGTCTGTTTCCCATAGTAAACAGTACCTTTGTTGGTCGTGTTATTAGTGTAGATCATGCCTGGGATTGCGGGATTGCAGTACACCCAGCGCAACATGTCATACATCTGATAGGGATCGGTCACTTCGTCGGTGAGGCTGGCGGTGTGGGTGATGCCGTTGGCATCGGTCCAGGTGTAGGTCTATGCCTCATACCATGCGTGGTCATGCATCACATCGGGGGCGGGGACCGCCTTCAAGGGCGATTGTAGCATGGTGGACGGTGAGCCCACAAACTCTCTCTCCACATGTCGCAGGTTCTGTGCCTGGACACTTGTCGCACTCGCGAGTGCGAGCAGGGTTGAAACCAACCCGAATTTTACCTTTGAAACCATAAAAATTAAATAATGAATCTTGTATAAATATAATTATTTAAATAAATGAATGAATATTATTTCCCGCAAAAATACAGCGATCACCGTTATCGGTGAGGGGTTTACACGAATGGTCAATCCCGCCAGACACAAATAGTCAAGCGGGAAAAGTGGATTTTCACAAGATGTCAACAGGATTGACGCTAATGGTCAATGATCAGTCATTGGCTTTGCGTTGGCAACGATAAACGGTGGGGGTGACCGTGAACTTGTTCTTGAAGTCACGGCAGAAGACCGACAGGTTGGTGAACCCCGATGACGTGGCCACCTCGCTGATGGACATCTGAGGATGGTTTTCCAGCAGCAGGCATGCATGGTGCAGGCGGCAGGTGCGGATAAAGTTGGGAAATGAGGCGTACTTGCTGTGGGAGAATGCCGAGCCGACGGCGCGCTCGTTCAAGTGATAGGTATTGATAATTGTCTGGCGCGAGATGGTGGGATCGAGATACAACTTGTTCTGTATGATTTCGTGGCTCAGGAACTGGAACAGCTGCTCGCTGTCGAGCTGTTGCAGCCAGGTGCTGTCGGCATCTTCCTGCTTCTCGCTCACGGCATGATTGACACGGGCGGCATCGCGGGCCTTGAGGTACTTGATGTTACTCTCGATGGTCCACGCGATTTGCTCGACCAGGACGCGGTTCTTCTCATTCATGATGCGCTGCTGCTTGAAGAAATAGACGGCAAAGCCGCTCGTGAGCAAGGCTATCACCAGGCATGAGATGGCCAGTAGCCACAGCCAGGCGGCCTTGGACTGCGACCGTTGGAGGGCCAGTTGTTGTTCCTGGGCATGGAATCGAGCGGCATATTCGTGGGCCTTGGAGTTGAGCTTCTGCTGGGTGAGCAGGTGGGACAGGTGTGCTTGCCGCCTCCAGTATTGCTGGCTCAGGGCATAGTCTCCGCGATCGTGGGCTGCGATGGCAAGGCAACGCAGCATGAGGGCGTACTCATCGTTGATGGTGTCGTTTCCCATGACCTGCTTAGCCTCGTTATAGATAGCCAACATCTTGTCGGTCTCCCGCAGTTCAAACCATGTCGGGGCTATCATTGTGCGTCCCAGGTAGGTGTGGCCCAAGTCGCTCTGCTCAAACAACCGGGTGTAATACCTGGCTTCCTGCATATTGTGTTTTCGGGCCGAGGCATAGGCGATGTAGGAATAGGCCTGGGCCTGATAGAACTTGATGTACTTGTCGCGTTCGGTGGCGTTGTTGGGCATTCGGTAAGAATGGTCGTTATAGGCCTCGGGGTGTGCCTCATAGTCGGCCAGGCGGCCGAGGATGCTCTTGGCCAACGGGATCACCTCGCTGTACTCCCGTCCCTCGTTCAGGGCGACGATCTTGCGCTTGGCAGCGACGATGTAGGCATCCAGCGGGTTGAACTTGCTCGCCTTGTCGAGCTGCGTGATGGCTTGGTCGAGTGTTTCCATGCCTTCCTCACGGTTGCCGAGGTGACATAGTGCCAGGCCTATTTCAGCCTTGGTGCGCAGTGCCTCGACAGTGTCTCCCCGCTCGTGGCACAATGCTGTGAGTTGTCGCGCCCAGTGCAGCAGCTGTTCGTCGTTCTGCTGCTGGCGGGTGATGTCGACGAGTTGTTCGAGCACGTTGAACAACTCATCCTTGTTTTGCTGGACGTCCTTGAGCTTGACCAGCTTCTCACACAGGCGCAGGGCTGTGTCCAGATTCCGGGTCTCGCAAGATGAGGAGAAGATGCGTGCCCGCATGATGTCGGCCGTGATGGGGTCAGCGTTCCCCATGATGACGGCCGAATCCAGGACGGCGAGTGCCTTGTCAGGTTCTCGGTCATAGATGCTCATGGCTCTGTCCAGGGTGTAGCGTGAGCCGCTGCCGGACTTGGTATCGCCTCGTGGTTGCTGACCAGGCTTGCAGCCTGTCGCGATGGCCATGAGGGTGATGGTCATTGATATAATAAAGTATATCAGGTGTCTCATGATGGTGTATTGCACTTTTCTTTATGGCAAAGGTAATACTTTTTTTTTGTAAATTTGCGGCTATGGAAGTTCAAGAGTTACAGTTTGGGCACCGGCGGGTGTGCCTCTACAGGCTGGTGCAGGGTAGTGCGCCGCTGGTCTATTCGATAGACTACCATGAGAACGGGCAGTTGCTGCTCGACGCTTGCCGTCAAGTGGAATGCAGCGGGTTTAACCTGGTGACCATCAGCGGCCTGCGCTGGAATCAGGAGTTGTCGCCGTGGCCGGTCGAGACGGTCGTGTCGCGGGATGACAACTTCAGCGGCGAGGCGGGCCAGTGGTTGCCCCTGTTGACGGGCGAGGTGGTGCCCCGGGTCGAGGCGTTGCTCGACGCGCCGCCCGTTTATCGCGTGCTGGCGGGGTACTCGCTGGCGGGCCTGTTTGCCGTGTGGGCCGCCCACCAGTGCGACCTGTTCACGCGCATCCTGTCGGCCTCGGGGTCGATGTGGTATCCCGGCTGGCTGGAGTATGCCCGCGCACATGAGCCCGCCGTGCCGCTGCAGGGGGTGTACCTCTCGGTGGGCGACAAGGAAAGCACGTCGCGCAACGCCGTGCTGCAGACCGTCGGCGAGCGCACCCGGGCACTGGCCGACCTGATGGCCGAGCGCGGCGTGAACGTGAAGTTTGAACTCAATCCCGGCAACCACTTCAAGAATCCACCCCTGCGCGTGGCCAAGGGAATCCGGTTTTTACTGTCGTAAGGTGTATGGGTGGATATAGGTGTATGGGTGTATGGGTTGATAGGAGTATGGGTGTATAGGTGGATATAGGTGTATGGGTTGATAGGAGTATAGGAGTATAGGGAATCGTCTTCTCCACCAGCCACCCCTCCACTCATCCACTCATCCACTCATCCACTAATACACTCATCCACCTAATACACCTCTACACCCATACACCTCTACACCTAATCCACCCATACACCTATCTTTTTTACTTATTTTAAAGGATTTTCGGCCGTCGGGAAATCGCTATGTCGCGGCAAAATTGTAATTTTGCACCCTCAAAAGAGATCTACCGTCACTTCATGCACAAGCAAGACAACTACACCTTCTTGACGACCGCCCCGGTGAGACGCGTCATTCCCGCGATGGCGCTTCCCACGGTTATCAGTATGCTTGTCACGAGCATCTATAATCTGGTGGACACCTACTTTGTCGGCTTGCTCAATACCCAGGCGACCGCCGCCGTGGGCGTGGTGTTTCCTGTGATGGCCATCATCCAGTCGATAGGATTCCTCTTCGGTCAAGGCTCCGGGACCTACATGTCGCGTCAACTGGGCGCGCGCCGGCTTGACGAGGCCCGCCAGATGGCGGCGACCTCATTTGTCGGCAGCATTGTCTGCGGACTGGTCATCATGGTGCTGGGTCTGCTGTTTCTGGAGCCCTTGTCGGTGGCACTCGGTTCCACCCCCACCATTCTGCCCTATACCAAGCAATTCATGGGCGTGATCTTGCTGGGAGCGCCGTTGATGACGGCGTCGATGACGATCAACAACCAGATGCGCTTCCAGGGCAATGCCACCCAGGCCATGTATGGCATGATCTCGGGGGCGGTGCTCAATGTGTTGCTGGTGCCGCTGTTCATGTTCACCTTCGGGCTCGGTATCCTGGGCACAGCCATCGGCACGGTGTTGAGCCAGTTGTTTGGCTACGTCGTGCTGTGGGTGATGTCGCGCCGTGGCGAGAACATCCCCATCGACCTGTCCCAGACCTCGCGCCGGTGGCATTTCCAGCAGGAAATCCTCAGGGGCGGCACGCCGTCGCTCACGCGCCAGGCCCTGGCCAGCATCGCCACGCTGATGCTGAATGTGGCGGCAGGCGTGTATGGCGACGCGGCCATTGCGGGCATGTCGATCGTGTCGCGCCTGGCCTTCATCATCTTTGCCATCATCATCGGCGTGGGGCAGGGTTATCAGCCCTTCTGCGGCTTCAATTACGGTGCCGGCCACTACAAGCGTCTGCTCAAGGGGTTTTATTTCACGATCCTGCTTGATATGGCCGTGTTGCTGGTGATGTGCGGCCCGGCGTTTGTGTTCGCCGAGGAGCTGGTGGACATCTTGCGCGACGACCTTGAGGTGGTTGCCGTGGGTGCCGTGGCCC
>JAFTFA010000031.1 GCA_017449785.1 Muribaculaceae bacterium
TCAAGCCGCGGCGAGGCAACAGCGAGCACAACCAACCTGCAGGGCGGTTCCATCCACCAACCGCGGCGAGGTTCCGGCATCCCCTCAGCGTTACAAAAATCCCGACAAATGACAGCTTACTATAGAGGCAACACCCACCGACAGGGCGGGTGCTGCTCATCAAGCCGCGGCGGTTACATCCATCCCACAGCCGGGCGAGGCATCAAGCCACGGCGAGGCTCCGGCATCCCGCGCCGCGCGGCTGGTTATTCATCCACAGCCGCGGCGAGGTGCTGCTCATCATTAAAAATTGCATTATCAATCTCGCCGCGCCATTTCAAAACATCGGCTCTTTTTACATCATAACTCGCCTGTGTAATTGCACCCGACAGCCGCTTAATTCCAAATAACTGCTCAATAGCATTTATTGGGCGGGGCGGCTGAAATGCTTTCATACAAAAATAGCCTAACTTTGCTTTAGTGCCTTTCCAACTCGCCCCTGTCGCTGTTGTTTCAATATAACCCGCCTCAATCGCCCGGGTAAAATATTGCCGCGCGGTTTCTAATTCCTGTGGCAACTCTATCGCCGCGGTGCTGGGGCTCCTGTGGTACTCATAGTATTTCAACGCGGCATCGCCCGGGTAAAAACCAAAAGAAACGCCCTGCAGCCCATCTAACAAAAATTTTAATAGATTAGTCCACCGCCCTATCATTACCTGTTGGTGTATCGGTTCAAAACCAGCGGCGGCGCGTTGTTCTGCATTGTTCAACTCTTGGCAAATGCCATTAACCCAACACCTCGCCTCGTAGCTTATATCGTCACTAAAACCACCGTTAAGAATTTCCACCCTTAACCCCTCGGCGGCTTGTTTAATTTCCCTGTCGGTTGTGTTGTTATCCTCTATAATTTGCCTGATATAAACAAAATTCATAACTAATTATTTATTAAACGCTGGTTAATAATTGTGGCTGTTAGTTAATCGCCGCGGCTGGTTCCTGTGAGGCTCCGGCATCCCTCGCCGCGGTGCCCTGATGCTGCCGCCCATCCTCTCAGCCGCGCCGCGGCTCCGGCATCAAGCCAGCGAGCCACAGGGCGGCTCCAGCAAGCATCCAACACAACCGCGCGGGTAATCATCCACCGACAGGGCGGCGAGGCAACAGCGAGGCGCGCCGCGGCTCCCGGCATCCTCAGCAACCGACAGCCGGGCGGGTGGTTCCCGGGGTGCTGCTCATCAAGCCCACAACCGGGGCGGCTCCCTGATGGTGCCAGCTTATCAAGCCGCGGCGAGGCTCCGGCATCCCTCAGCCGCGGCGGTTCCATTGTGCCCGGCTGTCGGTTCATTTCCTTGTAAAGGGTACTATAATACCTTTAGGGCTGCTCGCCGTTTTCTCTAATCCTATATACTCCCTTAAAACATTATTTTGTACCTCCAACAACAGGCGGCGCGCCCGCTCTTTTTCTAACATTTCTTTTAATTCTTCAATACTTAATTGGCTGTAATTAACTTGTTCCATGATGCTGAAAATTACTCAATATTTAACGCTGGTAAACTCTCTATCGCCTCTTGTTTGAGGCTGTCTATTGCTCGGGTGTACTTTTGTGTGTGCTGTAAACCGCTATGCCCTAACAGGCTCGCCACGGTCTTAATGTTAGCCCCATTGTTCAACACATTAACGGCAAAACTATGCCGGGCACAATGCCAACTAATATGCTTGTTAATGCCCGCCGCTTTAACCCATCTATTAACCGACTTTAGGCACATATTGTAGTTGGGCAAAGGAAATACCAACTCGCCGCGGCTGTCAGGCTGTGAGGGCTTACCTATAAGCCTCAACCGCCCCTCATCAAGAGGCAAAACAACCCCGCTGCTGCTACTATGCCTTTTTGTCTTGCTCTGCTCAAACTTTAACAGGCGGTTAGCAAAATCCACGTTTTCAAAGGTGAGGTCTTTAACATCACAAAACCTTAACCCGGTAAACAGGCAAAAGAGAAAAGCCCGCCTAACATCGGGGTTTTGCCGCTCATCGCGGGTGCCCACTAATTGGTTAATCTCATCAAGCGACAAAATTTCTTTTTTAAGCTGGTTTATATCGGTCTTAATTACTATGCCCAAACAGGGGTTTTTGGCTATAATATCGTGTTCAACAGCATATTTAATAACCTTTTTGAAACGAGCAAACAGGCTGTTAGCCCCCTCGCCGCGGCTCCGGCTTTGTAGGTACTCACTAAAAGCTATTACCATGTCGCGGCTTAATTGCTCGGGCTTGATACGTTTTGAATACTTTTTATACTCGGGTGTATCGTTTAGGAAATCCCTAAAACGGCTAATTGCTAACTTAACCATCCTAATATCTTTCTTTGTGTACCTGTCTATGTAGGTTTGGAAATAGTCAAGTAAATTTATTGCCTCTTTCTTTACCCTGTAACCTCGCCCGCGCTCTAACAACTCTTGCCCGCGCTCAAACCTAATTTTTTTGGCGAGTTCTAAAGCGTCTTTGTTGCTCTGCCTCTCTATCGGGGTTCTCGGGGCTTGCCACAGGAATAACCCCAACCGCTCACACTCCCGGTTTACCTTTGTATAGGTTTTGCCGTTCTTACTTTCTACAAACGAGTAACCCAAATAAAACTCTAAGTATAGGCTTTCCCGCCCATCGCTCAAAGCCTGTGCCATTAACTTTGGGTTATCGCCATTGCCGCCCTCAATTAGGCGGGTGTTGTTCATTCTAAATCTTTTTGTTGCCATTTTCTTTGCTCTTTTGTTCCTTTGCTTGCAAAGATAGTACTTTATTTTCATCCAATAAGCAAATAATAAGCAAAAATAAGCAAAAAATAGTCTTTTTCAAGAAATCAAGTGAAAAGCAAAATTTTATAAACGCTTGATTATCATTGTATTTAATATACTTTTATTTTCCTTTGTTCACGCGGTATTGTACCCACTTCAGGTACAGTTTAGGGCTGATAATCGAATGATTACCAGCCCTAAATCTTTTTTATCCGTTGATTTGCCCCGATGGGGTTACTTCATGACCTCCATGATGGCCTTGCCCAGGTGGTCGACGATGTCGCTGGCCACCATGCCGTAGGTGCCATGCTCCTGGGCCGCCAGGTCACCGGCCAGACCGTGCAGATAGACGCCGAGGACCACCGACCAGTCGGCGGGATAGTTCTGGGCGATGAGTGCCGAGATGACACCCGTCAAGACGTCACCGCTGCCCGGCGTGGCCATGCCGGGATTGCCGCTGCTGTTGACATAGACCTTGCTGTCGGGCCTGACGGTCATGGTGTAGTGGCCCTTGAGCACGATGGTGATCTTGTAGATCTTGGACACGTCGATGGCCTTCTTGAGTCGCTCCTCGTCGGTATTGTGCTCGCCGAAGAGGCGGTCAAACTCGGCCGCATGGGGCGTGATGATCGAGCGCTGGGGGATGCTCTTCAACAACATGGGGCGACGGGCGATGCAGTTGAGCGCATCGGCATCGAGCAGGCACGGACGCCTGAAGTTCATGATGAACTGGTGCACGGCGTCGAGGGTGACATCGTTCACGCCCATGCCGGGACCCAGAGCGACGACGCTGTGGGTGCGGTGCAGGTCGATGGCGCTGGTCATCAACTCGTTGCGGTCGGGCTCAAAGAGGGCCTCGGGGACAGCCGTCTGCAGCACGTCATAGCCGCATCGGGGCGCATGCACGGTCACCAGTCCGGCACCGGCACGCAGCGCGCCACGGGCAGCCAGCACGGCAGCACCCATCATGCCGTAACTGCCGGCAACGAGCATCACCATGCCGTTGTCATACTTGTTGATGAAGGGGTTGCGCGGCTTCATCAGCTCGTGGACGTTATCGCGCTCGATGAGGTAGAAGTCGGTCGGGGTGCGGGCCTGGCTCTCGTTGTCGAGCTCGATGTCGAGCACCTTGCACTCGCCGACGCACTCGGCATTCTCGGCAAAGTAGAAGGCCAGTCGCTTGCACTGGTAGGTCAGGGTGAGGTCGGCGCGGATGATGTTGCGGCGGTCGTTGCCCACGTTCCACTCGCCGAACATGCCCGAGGGGATGTCGATGGACACGACATAGGCGTTGCTCGAGTTGATATACTGTACCAGCGATGTGTAACCGCCGCGCAGCGGGGTGCGCAGGCCGTTACCGAACAGGCCATCGACCACGACGTCGTTCTCGTCGAGCTCGGGAGGGGTAAAATTCTGGATTACCTCGACAAAGTCAATATCGTCGCCGACCGTCGCGAGCAGGCGGTCGCGGTTGGCCAGGCAGCACGGCGAGAGTTGCGCCGACTTGATGTTGAAAAGATAGACCTCGGGCCTGTAACCCTGTTCATACATCATGCGGGCCACAGCCAGCGCGTCGGCCCCATTGTCGCCAGGGCCGGCAAAGAACACAAAGCGCTTGGAGGTCCTCCAGCGCGATATGAGCTCATAGGACACAGCCGATGCAGCCCTCTCGATGAGGTCAAGCATCTCTATGCCTTCTTTTTCCACAGTGCGGTCGCCGATGCGACGCAGTCCATCGTTGGTAAATATTTTCATTGCTATCGAGTGATTTTCAAGTTTTGTTAATTGAGCCAACAAAATTACTTCTTTTTTTGCTTAGGGATGCCATATTTCAAGCAAAATTCTTTTTATTTTTTTCTTAAAGAATGTGAACAATCAGGGAGGCACTTTACAGCCCCAGTTCTGCCTGATTGTCCACTTCCTGAAATCACTCGTGATGTCGCGCAGCCCGCCGCCGTTTCCGGCCCGGCGAGGCCACTCAATTGGGGTCTATGTGCCATCACCTCACATCGATCGATGATGGCACAGTCACCCCCCTACATGGCCCAAACCAGCAGGCCGGCGCAGATGATGATGCCCGTGACGAGAAGATCGATGAGGCAGTAGCCCATGATGTCCTTGGCGTCAAGGCGTGCAATTGCCAGAGCGGGCAGAGCCCAGAACGGCTGGATGAGATTGGTCCAAGCGTCGCCCCACGAGATGGCCATGCCCGTCAAGCCCGGGTCCACACCCAGGTTGGCCCCGGCGGTGAACATGATGGGTGCCTGCACGGCCCAGTGACCGCCGCCGCTGGGCACAAACATGTTGAGCACTGCGGCACAGAGGAACGTGAGCAACGGATAGGTGACGGGGGTGCTGATGCTGATGCAGGCCTCGGCCATGACGCCGCCCAGGCTGATGCCGCTGGCACCGATGCCCGTGATGATACCCATGATGCCGGCATAGAAGGGGAACTGCAAGATGATGCCGGCAGCACCAGTGGACGCCTTGCCGAAGGAGCGCACATAGTCGACCGGCGTGGAGTGCAGCATGAGTCCCAACGCGAGGAATATCATGATGACCCCGCCCAGGTCCAAACCGGCACCGCGCACGCCGAGATGGATCACGAGATAGGCCACGAGCATCAACGCCACGAGCCACGAGAGCCACTTGCTCTGCTCGAGGCGCTGTGCCGGCGTCTTGCCCGTGGAGGGAACGTCGGCCGTGGCAGGACGATTATCGTCGTCCCTCAAGAGCGCGGGATCGATGGTGAGAACGCCCTGCTTGGGGTGCATCAAGGTGTTGGCCACGGTGATGCCGATGATCACCAGCAGCACCGACACCAGATTGTGCCAGTTGAGGATGGTCTGTGCCAGGGGCACAGGGTCGGTCAACGCGCCGTCGGTGGCCATGGCGAGTGCCTCGCCAGGAGTAGCCATTGTCAGGGGAATGGAGCCCGAGATACCGGCATGCCACACGACAAAGCCGCTGTAGGCCGACGCGATGAGGAGGCGGTAATCGACATCAGAACGCTGGCGCGCTATCGCCTTGGCAAACACGACGCCCACGATCAGGCCAAAGCCCCAGTTGAGCCAGCAGGCCAATGCCGACACGACCGTCACCAGGGCGATGGCAGCGGGGGCACTCTGCGGCAGACGGGCCATGGCATCGATGCCCCGCTTGACAACCGGCGCTGCAGCCAGGGTCGAGCCACACACAAGAACCAGAGCCATCTGCATGGCAAAGGCCAAAAGATTCCACACACCACCACCCCAGTGCTCAACCACCTCGAAGGGGGTCTGGTGACACAATGGCATTGCTACCAACGCTGCCACAAAGGTGAGCAGTATCGCGAAGATGAACGGTTCGGGCAGCCAACGCTGCACTAACCGCACACAGAATTTAATCATGCTGATCTTTTTTAGCTTTTATCTGTCTTTTTATTGATCAAATGACTGAGCCGGGAGGCTTAGAAAATCTTGTAAGCGAGTTTCACCTGCAAGCTGGGCCATGCATCGAGCCACGAGAAAACCTGGGTGATGCCAGCTTCCTTGCCCGACGACTTGATTTCCTTGCCGTTGTTGAGGACAAACTTGGGAGCGCCCCAGAAGATGAGACCCATGTCAAGGGCGAAGCTGAGGCGGTGGTTCTGGGCAATGTGCTTGCCGACACCCACGCCCAGGTAGGGCTTGAAGACGTTGGTCTTCATCATCACATCGATGTTGCCATTCTCGTCGGCCGTGAAGATGTAGTCGCCGAACTTGAGTCCGACGGGGCTGAAGCGGGTGTTGAAGGCGCGGTTGTATTCCTCGACCTTGGTGTTGGCATCGTAGAGGAAATCGAGGGCGCCATCGTTGGTGTTGCGGAAGTGGAGGAAGTTCTTGCTACCGACGTAGAAACCTGCCGTGAAGTGGAAACTGTCGTTGGTGAAGGGATGGATCTCGGCGAGCATGAACATGTTCCAGAAGTTGGGCTTGGCGGCGAGCTCAATCCTGTCGGACATCTGAGCCCTGCGCATGGCATCGTCCTCGACGAGGGCGTAGCCGGCAAGGTCCTCGGCCGTGTTGATGGCCTTGAACTTGATGTCGCCGAAGTGGAAGCCCGAGTAACCGGCGCGCACGGTGATGAGCCGGTGGACGGGCATCGTCACGTCGATGCCGGTGCCCGAGAGGCCCGTGCTCAGGCCGATCGACAGGTGGTTGAACAGTCCGTCGGGAGCGTGCAGTTTGTCGGTTTTGGTGTTGGTGTTGTTATCCGTTTCGCTTTGAGCTGCGACGTTGGCCGTGCCCAGGAAGGCTGCGATGAGCGCGAGGATGAATATCTTGATTTTCATAGCGTCCTATTTGAAAAACTTTTGGTTCGACTTGATGAGAAGGTTGGTGAGCGACTGGGTGAGGGGGCGGAAGCCGTAGAGGTAGTCGCTCGTGTAGGGCGTGCCGCCGTTGACGATGGCGTGCACATAGTCGTGGCAAGCCATGTCCATGGGCATGATGCCGACGGTGCCCTCGTTGTTGAGCAGGTCTTCAATCACCAGCGGGTGCAGGTTGGTGGCGTTGGTGATATAGCCGCGGGGCGACACCTCGGTGTAGGCCGAGCAGTGGTTCACGATCCAGATATTCTGGTCGTCGGCGGTCGCTTCACGCGCACTGTGCATCATCTCGATGACGGTTTTCTTCTTGTTCTCCATGCGCTTCTCACTGGTCGTCTTGTAGTAGTCCTGCTTGTAGAGCCTAGCCTTGATGGTGGTATCCTCCATGTTGTAGATGGCGCATGAGCGCTGAGCCACGGGGTCGAGTTCCTCGTTGACGTCGGGATCCTCGTCGGGCCAGTCACAGTAGGCGATGGGGTAATGGAAGGCAGCGTTGAGCGGAACGAGATAGTATCGACTGAAGATCAGCACCTTGCCGCGCATCTCGCCCACGGTGATGTCGGGGCGCCAACTCTCGACAAACAGGCCGTCATACTTGGGCTTGGACAGCAGCTGATGCAGGAGCACGGTCCAGTTGTGCTGGCTCTCCATGCCGTTGTCGGCCTGGATCTTGATGATGAAGAACTCGGAGGGATGGCTGGCGAGAAAAGCCTTCATCCAGTCGAGCGACTCCTCAAACGTCACATTGATCTCGGTAAAGCCGTGTGCGAGCCTGAGGTTTTGCCTCTCGGCAGGGTTGGTGGCGAGAGTATCGATCGACACCACCGGGCGGAGGTCAAAGAAGCGGATGCCGCTGTTCATCTGCTCGTCAAATGTACAGAGCTGGCTGATGGCGGTCATGTTGGAGATGTTCTTGATCCAGGGTTGGTAGAAGCCCATTCCGGTCATGGAGTCGTGGGTGCCAGGAATGCTCAGTTTGCACACCTTGGTGTCGTCCTTGATCATCGAGAGCCAGTCGGACTGCGGTGCGGCCAGTTCATAGGGGTACCTGATGGAGTCCTGATAGCCCTCGGAGAAGAGGAAAGGAATGTCGAGCGTTTCCTCGTTGAAGGCGACTTCAGGGTCATCACAGCTGCATATCATTGCAGCGGCCAAGAAGGCCAGAACGATAACGGTAAGGTTTCGTTTCATCTCATTTACTTGTTTATATGTCAGTTTGTTAGCGGGTTCTACAGATTCTCCTCCAGAGCTGCAACAGGGGCAGAACCCAATAAAGCCGACTGATGCAACCCTTAATTAGCGTTGCAAAATTACAATTTTTACTTCACATTCACGCTATTCCCCGCTATTTTTAACAGTAGCGATTGCCGGGGGGGGCACCATTCGGTTGCCGGCTTTTAATCGGCCTAACGGCCGAGAAATTAAACAAACTGATTTTTTATTTTAATTTTATTTATAATCTTGCTTGAATTTCTCGAGCGGAACGAGATCAAAGATTCCAGTCGGCAATGATTAAAAATATTCAAGAAATGCACTGTATTTCTAATAATTAGTTATATCTTTGTATTCTCCAAATGATATTTAAAAATCTAAACATGATGAAGAAATTACTACAATCAATCATTCTGCTGACAGGAATACTGGCACTACCCGCCGCGGCCCATGCCCAAGGCGCCGGCGGCGACGTGAACGGTGACCTCGAGACCAATATCGCCGACGTCAATGCGGTCATCGACATCATCCTTGACGGCGAGGGCATGACTGCCGCTGCCGACGTGAACCGGGATGGGGAGATCAACATCGCCGACATCAATGCCATTATCGACATCATCCTGGGCGGTGATGTCCCCACCCCCGACTATGTTGACCTGGGGCTGCCCAGCGGCACCCTATGGGCGACGCGCAATGTGTATGCCCTCACCCCCGAGGACTATGGTGCCTACTTTGCTTGGGGCGAGACCGAGCCCAAGGTGTCCTACGACCTGGAGACCTACAAGTGGTATGAGAGCGACGATGCACACTCAGGATTCACCAAGTATTGTGTCCAGGATGGCTATAACGGCTACTTTGACAACGTGACCGAACTGTATCCTGACGACGATGCCGCCTGGGCCCATTACCCAGATGGGCGCATCCCGACCAAGGAGCAGATGCAGGAACTGTGCGACAACTGCACGTGGCAGTGGACCCAACGCAACGGCGTGGACGGCCAGCTGGTGACCGGCCCCAACGGGAATACCCTGTTCTTGCCCGCCAGCGGCAGCCGCAAGGAAGGGACGCTCTACAGTACCGAATCCCGCGGCTACTACTGGTCACGCACGGTGCGGGCGGACTACTCCCCACACGCTTGGGCCCTGGGCCTCAAGCCAGATGGTTGGTTTACCCGGTATTCCTATGACCGCATCGACGGGTTTGCCATCCGTGCTGTGCGCATCTCGCGAGCCGACCTCTATATCGTGCAGGATAACCTGGACATGGGGCGGCTGCCCATCGGAGAAACAGGCACGGCAGAACTGACCATTGTCAATCACACCAGCGAGGTCATGACCCTGGCGAGGAGCGTCGATGCCCCCTTCTCGTTCAGGCAGGATGAGGGCAGTGCCGCGAGCATCACCATCGAGGTGCCAGGCAACTCCCGCCAGACGGTGACGGTGTCGTTCACAGCGACGGCCCAGGGCTTCTACAACAGCAACATCACCTTCCAGAATCCGGCGCTCGACGGCGGCCAGAACGTCATTCCCATCAGTGCCCATGCCGTGGTCACCGAGGCATCACCGGAGGATTATGTTGACCTGGGCCTGCCCAGCGGAACGCTATGGGCGACGCGCAACGTGTGTGCCCACGACCCAGAGGACTACGGTGCCTACTTTGCCTGGGGCGAGACCGAGCCCAAGGAGTCCTATGACTGGGACACCTATAAGTGGGGCAGCAGTTACTCCAACTTGACGAAGTATGTCACCGATAGCAGATATGGCACGAAAGACAACAAGGCGATACTGGATCCTGCTGACGATGCGGCCTGTGTGCATTATCCAGGCGGTCGCATGCCGACGGGCGAGCAGATACTGGAACTGCGCAACAATTGCACCTGGGAGTGGATTCAGCGCTATGGGGTGAACGGCCTGCTGGTCACCGGGTCCAACGGGAATAGCATCTTCCTTCCTGCCGCAGGCTGGTACTGGGAGAATACGCGCTACGAAGAGAACACCTACGGCATCTACTGGTCGCTATGGCTCGGCCAGTCGCCCGCGGCCTACAGCATGGAGTTCGGTCCAGACGGCTGGGAGAGGCTGAGCATGCCAGAGCGCATCTATGGTTTTCCCATCCGTGCTGTATTCGATAACCAGAATCAGCCGCCCGTCCTCAAGAAAAAATAATTCACTTATAAACATATAAATATCAATGTATTATGAAAAAGTTCTTTTACCTGTGCCTGCTGCTGGCGTGCTGTGCCGGTTGCGTGGCTTGCTCTGAGAAAAGTTCCCATCAAGAAGGAAAAACCAAGGAGGTCACCCGGACGTTTGACCAATTCGGGTTCTCCGTCACGACTCCATGCGCTCTGGAAGGCGACGGGACATCGGTTGTCGAGATGGAGAAATATACCTTATATGAATATAAGGGTGAAGAGAATCCAGAGGATGATAAGAAAGCGGTCATCTATTACATTGGCGTGAGGACCCCCAAGGATGTCGAGAGCCTCGAAGGCTTATCAGAAGCGGAACAAAGTAAAATCATGGATGAGGTCAAGGAGCTGGCCATCATCAGCGACACCACCAAAATTGAGAAAGTTTCATTCTCAGACCGGCAATATCCCGGCTATGCCGGAAGCGGGGAACGCGGCACGGTGCGTGAACATTGCGTCTTGTTCAATAACGGCAAATATCTCATCAGTTTGGCTGTCTTTGCCAGCACGACTTCGGTAACTCAAGATGTGCTGGATGAAAAATTCAATCAATTCGCCAGCAGCTTCAAGGCGATTGACTGAGGTGGACAAGGCCACGCCAGGCCACAACAAAAGAGGCTATGTCATAAATTGGTATCTGGAACCTTTGATCGAGCTTCGCTCGAGCTAAAGGTTCTCGGCCGTTAGGCCGATTAGAAGCCAGCAACAGAATTATGACATAGCCTCTTTTGTTCTATTCTTCCACGCAGGGGTCAAGTGCTTGTAAATGCGGCTTATTGTCTAAATATTTTACACTTTTTAGAATTTTCTCGGGAAATTGTTTTTTTATTAGCAACAGGTTTTTCTGTTAAAAAAAATAACCCTATATTTGCAATTCAGGACCGTTGATTGGGTCTATCCAGCCAGTGATGGGGCCACAACGGAATTGAAACATTGACAATAACACTAAAATCGAGACTATAATGAAAAACTTTATTACATCTGCACTCCTGCTGCTGGCCCTGCTGTTGCCGGCCACTGCCGCGGCCCACGACATCGAGGTGGACAGCATCTTCTATGACATTGACGGCGACGAGGCCACCGTGACCTATGACGGGTCGAGCGGTGGTTTTTACCCAAGTACATACTCTGGTGACATTACCATCCCCGAGGAAGTCACCCACGAGGGCGTAACCTATCGGGTCACCGCCATCGGCGACAATGCGTTCGCCCGCTGCACAGAATTGACGGGAATCATCATCCCTGGTTCAGTCACGGCAATCGGCGACAGAGCGTTCTATGGCTGCAAGGGGCTGACGGACGTAACGATTCCCAACTCGGTTGATTGGATCGGGAGCAGGGCGTTCGCCTTTTGTACTAGGCTGTCGAGCGTGACGCTCCCAAATTCCCTTTTCGAGATCAGCAATGGGATGTTCAGTTCCTGTCAATCCCTGACAAGCGTAACAATCCCTGGCTCGGTCATCGCCATCAATGACAATGCATTTACATCGTGCAGCAGCCTCGAGAGCGTTGACATACCCAATTCTGTTTCCTCTATCGGCAAGAGCGCATTCAGCAATTGCACGAGTTTAAAGAGCGTGACCATCCCCAGCTCGGTCTCGATTCTTAATGAAAGGGTGTTTGGCTGGTGTCACAGCCTGACGAACGTGACCATCCCCAAACACGTCACCACCATCGCTTACCGCGCATTCTATGATTGTCACAAGTTGACGAGCGTGGTCATCCCCGCGTCGGTCCGCACCATCGGCACCGAGGTGTTTGCTTACTGCTACAATCTCGAGAGCCTGACGGTGGAACAAGGCAATCCCAAGTATGACTCCAGAGAGAATTGCAATGCCATCATTGAGACGGCAAGCAACACCCTGATCACGGGCTGCCAAGCCACCGTTATCCCCAGTTCGGTCACCGCCATCGGCGATAACGCGTTCAGAGGGTGTTTCGAGCTGAGGAGCGTGGAGATACCCGAGCCCGTCGCCACCATCGGCAAAGAAGCGTTCACGGGATGTATCAGCCTGAAGGAGATGACCATCCCCGGCACCGTCAGCGCCATCGGCTATCAGGCATTTTCCTACTGTAGCAGTTTGACCAACATTTATTGCTACATCACCGACCCCTCGACGGTGACCCTGGGTGAAGAAATCTTCTATATAGAAAATCCCGAATGGGATTATTCCACCCGCAAACTCTATGTTCCCAAGGGATCGGGCAGTGCCTACATGCGCGACAAGAACTGGTACCCCTACTTCGGGCGGATCCTGGAGATGCAGCCAGCTCCGGTCTTGACAGGCGATGTGAACCTTGACGGGGCGGTCGATATTGCCGACATCAATGCCGTCGTCGATATTATCCTGGGAGTAAACGCCTCGACCGCCGCTGCCGACGTGAACAGCGACAGCGAAGTCAGCATCGCCGACATCAACGCCATCATCGACATCATCCTGAGCAATCAAGAGCACCAAGAGCACGAGTGGGTGGACCTGGGATTGCCCAGCGGCACGCTGTGGGCAACGTGCAACGTGGGTGCCAGCAGCCCCGAACAGTATGGCGGCTACTTCGCCTGGGGCGAGACCGAGCCCAAGGAAGCCTTCACCTGGGAGAACTACAAGTGGTATGACAGCAGTAATGAATCGTTGACCAAGTACTGCACCGATAGCGAAGATGGCACGGTTGACGGCAAGACGATACTTGACCCCCAAGACGATGCCGCCTATGTGAACTGGGGAACGGAGTGGCGAATGCCGACCCAAGAACAGATCGAGGAGTTAAGGAGATACTGCATCAGCACCAGGACAGAAGTGAATGGCGTGAAAGGCCGCCTCATTACCGGCCGTAACGGTAATACCATCTTCTTGCCCGGCACTGGAGACTGGTACAACCCCGAAAGGCCTGGTAACTACAGCGGTGACTACTGGTCGTGCACAGGAAAAAACAGGTATGCCGAGGGCCTATGGACCGACAGCGGGGTCAATAGCTGGGGCTTCTTCAGCGGCTTCCGCTATAATGGGCACACGATCCGCCCCGTACGCAATCATTCGGCCGATTTCTACATCGTCGAGAAGAGCCTTGACCTGGGCGTGGTGCCCGTCGGAGCGCCACACACGGTCAAGCTGACTATTGTCAATAACACGAAGTACCAGATGACCTTCACGGCCACCGCCGATGAGCCGTTCATGCTCCAGCAAGACGAGAACAGCGTCCCGAGCATGGAGTTTGTCATTCCCGGCGGATCATCCCTCCCGGTGAACGTGATTTTCAATGGAAGCGACCACGGCCCCTTTGACGGCAACGTGACCATTGCAGCCGACGGTGACCAGTCCGTTGTTCCTGTCCATGTTCTGGCCTATTCACCTGTTAATACAGAGGTGGAGTATGTTGACCTCGGGCTTCCCAGCGGCACGCTGTGGGCCTCGTGCAACGTGGGTGCCAGCAGTCCGGAACAATATGGCGACTACTTCGCCTGGGGCGAGACCGAGCCCAAGGAGGTTTACTCGTGGGAAACCTACAAGTGGTGCAACGGCACCGAAAAGTCCTTGACGAAATATTGCACCAACAGCGACTATGGCACCAAGGACAACAAGAGCGAGCTGGATCTTGAAGACGACGCCGCGTTTGTCAACATGGGGCCGTCGTGGCGCATGCCAAGCAATGAGCAACTGGAGGAGCTGCATTACGATTGTAGATGGAAATGGACTACACTCAACGGAGAGGAAGGGGGGCTGGTCATCGGCCCTAACGGCAATACGATTTTCATGCCCTGCCCGGGAACACGTTGTGACAGCAGCCTGAATGATGCAGGGTGGGAAGGGTTATACTGGTCCCGCGAGATCACTCACTTTGACCACCCGGGTGGTGCCTACTGCACCGACTTCAGTACCGTTGTCGGCAGTGCACGCTTCCTTGGTTACAGTGTCCGCGCCGTGCGCCAGTCGACGGACGATGCCTTTGTCGAGCAAGAGAGGCTTGACCTGGACGGTGTGCTCGTGGGAGAGACGTCCACCGGCGAACTGACACTCGTCAACAACACCACCGAGGCCATCACCATGACAGCCACGGCCGATGCTCCCTTCACCCTCAAGCAGGAAGGTGACAGCACGACGAGCATGGCCGTCACCGTGCCCGGCAAATCCTTTGCCCGAGTGACGGTGATGTTCACGGCGAGCACTCCGGGCCAGCATGACGGCAACGTGACCATCCAGCACCCGGCACTCGATGGAGGCCAGCGTGTGATCCCCGTGCATGGTCGCGCCATCAGCGACGACTTGATGAACAAGGAGTACATCGACCTGGGATTGCCCAGCGGCACGCTGTGGGCCACGAGGGACGTCGGTGCCGACAGTCCCGAACAGTTCGGCGACAAGTTCACCTGGGGCTCCACTACCCCACTGAATAGCAGCAGCATGAGTATCAACAAGTCGAGCGACGACAGTGATGACGGGATGACGACGCGCAACATGGACAGCCGCCGCAGCAGCTTCTGGGACGGCATACCCCAGCCTGGGAACGAACTGTCGCCGGGGAGCGATGCCGCCTATGTCAACTGGGGCAGTGAGTGGCGCACGCCATCGATACAACAGATCGTTGAACTCCTGGAATCCTGCACTTATTCCAGGGCACGGATCAATGATGTGATCGGCCGACTGGTTACCGGTCCCAACGGCAACAGCATCTTCATTCCCACCGACGCTGAATACTGGTCGCGCACGAGGGTGAAGGATTCGACGTCAGTCTTCGGTATGTCAATGGAATCCAGCGACTTGAGCTGGGCTATTTCCTGGGGTCCCGGTGGCTGGGACAAGAGGGTGCGCCCTGTGCGCGTGTCGCAGCAATAACAGCTCAGGTCATGCATCGGCCGGCACAGGCGACCAGCCAGGGACAACCAGTTGTCCCTGGCTAGAACAATCAGGCTGATTGACAGCGACTTTTGGTGAAAATAGCGCGAAAAAAACAATTATCACGCCTAGTTATTAACATTTTTATTATCTTTGCACGGTTTTAACGGCATCGGTCGGTTGTTACAGTGGAGAATATCTTTACACGGATGAGCAAGTGGACTGCGTGCAGTCCGCGTCACCACCGATTCTATTGACCATGCAGTCAAATTGCTTATAGTAATCAAGACCAATCAACATATACTCATTAAATAATTCATCTGTTTTTCATGAAGAAACAATTAGTACTGGCCATGACACTGATGTTAGCCGTTTCCACCTCGGTGGCCCAGACGCTCAACATCGGTGGTCATCGTGCCCCGTTTGACGAGCTCAACCACGTCTGGTTGTGCAGCGTGCCTCAATTCTTGTTTGGCCAAGACTTCACCGCCCAGGTGAGCTACGGTGATGAATTGAGCGATCTCTACATCGACAGTGTCGCCATTGCCAACGACGACCCCTTCACCTTCGCCAGCCTCGAGGGAGGCAAGCAGTATGCCGTCACCGTCCAGAAAGGCGACAGGCAGATCACCGGTGCCATCACCTTCACCTGGTTGCCCATCGTGGAGCTGTTCGGCACTTTCACCAACACCTATAGCTATGGCGACGTCATCGTCAGTGAGCCCGACTCGGCCTATGCCGAGCCCATGATGGCCAAGGTCAAGACCCGCGGCGGTGCCACCAACGTTGGCGGCAAGCACAAGCGCAACTACCGCATCAAGTTCATCAACGAGGACAGCACCAAGAGGAACAGGCGCTTCTTCGGCCTGCGCAACGACAACTGCTGGATCCTGGACGCCGGTCAGATGGACTTCCTGCGCGTGCGCAACCGCGTGAGCACCGACCTGTGGCTCGACATGGCCCGCAAGCCGTGGTACAGCGACACGGTGGCCAACGTGCGTAACGGTTCCCGCGGCCAGATGGTCGAGGTGATGCTCAACGGCGAGTACCGCGGTATCAAGAAGATGTGTGAGCCCATCGTCAGCAAGCAGTTGAAGCTCACCCGCTATGACGAGTAGAACCGCACCTTCCTAGGAGACATGTGGCTGGCCGCTACCTGGTCACGCACCGTCACGATGAGCCGCCCGTTGAAGCGTTCCAACCCGAGGCGCTGGGACGGCTTTGAGGTCGAGTATCCCGACTATGATGAGATCCTGCGTGCCGACTGGACCGCACTGGAAAACGCAGTCTGGTTTGCCAACCGTGCCGACAGCCACAAGGATGTGTTCCTGGACAGCATCGGCGACTACTTTGACATCCCCGTCATGGAGGATTACCTGATCTTCATCGCCACGTTGCAGGCCCTCGACAACGAGAGCAAGAACATCTACTATGCCTGCCACGACATCCAGGAGAATCCCCGCCTGACGATGGTGCCCTGGGACCTGGACATCTGCATGGGCCAGGCCTACAAGCCCAGCGTGAACCGCGGTGAGAACGACATTCCCGAGCGCCCGCTCGACTGGATCTACAACCTGCCCATGGCCAACCTGTGGTGGTATATGGATCCCCACAACAAGATCGTGGCCCGCTACAAGGAGCTGCGCGAGACCGTCCTCAGCACCGAGAACCTGGTGAACCGTTACCGCAGCGCCATCGACGAGCTCGAGAACTGCGGCGCAGCAGCCCGTGAGGAAGACCGCTGGAGCGGCAACTCCGACCTGGCCGGCAAGACGCTGGACCTGAGCGAAGAGATGGACTATGTGGAGGACTGGCTGCGTCGCCGCATGGCCTATCTGGACGAGAACGTGTTTATCGAGATGACCGAGGAGCATCCCGATCCCGAGCCCGATCCCCAGTTCCTGCCCGGTGACGTGAACGGCGACGGCGAGGTGAACCTGGCCGACGTGAACGTGGTCATCGACATCATCCTGGGCGGTACTGTTGACGACGCCACCCTCAAGCGCGCCGACGTCAACAACGACAACGAGATCAACATCGCCGACGTCAATTCCATCATCGACATCATCCTGGGTTAATTGAGGCCCCGGCGATCATCCATCAAGCCAAGATGGGCTCCAAGCGATTGATGCTTGGGGCCCATCTTCTTGTTGCTGGGGACATGGGGAAAAAATACAATGATGGCGTGGAGGTGATCCACGCCATCATTGTTATAGTCAATAGATTGGATGTCTTAATCCGGATGCTCGGGTGTGCAAGCTGGATTAGCGCAGCGATACCTCGATGTCATCCTTGCCCTCAGCAAAGTTGAGCTTGCCTTCCTTGGCGAGCCAACCCAGAGCGCAGTGCATTTCGTTCACTTTGAGTTTAGTAGCCTTACGTAACTCCTTCAAGTTAAGTGCTTTTTGAGCATCATTCAGGGCGTTCCACACGAGACCGGCCCAAGTACCAATGTTTTCTTCGTTCATCATAAGAATTATTAAACCTTTTATAAAAACAATCGTTGATTTTGTCTTAAAATCGCTGCAAAAGTAATGGTTTTTCTCTAATAGACCCAAAAAATCATGCAAAAACCCGTGCAAATGCCCGAAAACGGTTATGCAATCCTTTGCATAACCCCTTCAAAGCCTGACGTTCAAATGGTGCCGCCCAGCAAGCGGTAGAGCATCAGCGCATTGGCAAAATCGTCGAGTTGCCCGTCGTTAAGGACCCTGACACGGCTGACGCCGCCGGTGCCCACCAGCTTGATCATTGCCCAGCTGGCGTGGGTGAGCGCATAGACGAGGTCCTTGTAGGCCGGCTGCAGCTCATCGTCGCTCGCGGCCCAATACATGCCGTCACCAGCCCGTCCATGACGGGGAGCGGCGGGATAGAACGTGTAGTCAAAACCGTCGATGGTAAATATCACCTGGTCATAGTCGAGCGGACTGCCAGCGCAGTAGTTCACACACAGGCGCAAGGGGCCGGGGACGCTGTCGGCAGCCATGACAAAGGCGAAGTACACCTCGTTGGCCACGCTGTCGGTCGAGACATACTTGGAGCGGTACTCGCCGTCGGCATCAATGGTCATGTAGGGCATCAGCTGTTCCAGGGTCGCCACGACAGGTTCATCGCGCCAGGTCATGCGCCGCGGGGTCCCCTCGTCGGGTGATGACGCCGACAAGCGCCGGCCCTCGACAGCGGCACTGTCCCTGAGGGCCTGCGGCGGCAGGTCAACGGTTCCCCACACCTCGTCGCTCGTGTCCCACGGGTCGGCATTGGGGTCGGCCTTGCGCGACAACTGCTCCCGGAGTTTCTTGATCGCCTTGGCACGCTCGCGCTCGGGATGGAGGCGACGGATGTCCTGCCGGGCGACCTGATTCTTGTCGTCATCGCCTCGCAGCGGTCCAGCCGTCCCTGCCGTGGCAGCCAGCAGCGCCACGAGCAGCAGCAATATGTATCGTTCAGGTCTCATTCACAATAGCACTCGTTACTACCATCACCCATTGGGCATGGTGATCACAACAGGGAGAGAAGGAGCAACTGGGCCTCGAGGGTGGCACGGGTGATGACACGATCGCGGTCGCCGGGGAGCTGCTTGACCTGGGCGACAATGCGGTCGCCACACTTGGCAGCCATCCACACGGTGCCCACAGGCTTATCGGGCGTGCCGCCGCCAGGGCCGGCAACGCCGCTGGTGGCGATGGCACAGTCGGTGCCGATGGCTCGGCAGGCGCCCTGGACCATCTGGCGCACGACGGGTTCGCTCACCACGCCGTGGTCGATGATGTCCTGCTCGTTGACGCCCAGCAGGTGCATCTTCACCTCGTTGGCATAACTGACGACAGCCCCCTTGAAGTAGTCGCTGCTGCCGGCGATGCTGGTAATCTCGTGGGCGATGTTGCCGCCGGTGCAGCTCTCGGCGGTCGAGAGGGTGAGTCCACGCTCACGCAGGCGGTCGCCCAGTATCTCGGGCAGCCGCTTGTCGCCATCGGCGATGATGTGACCGCCCAGCAGGTCGTGCAACTGGCGCGACAGGCGGTCCATGTCGGCATTGATCTGGTCGCGGTCGGTCGAGGTACCCGTCAGCCTCAGGCGGATGATGCCGCCCTCGGGCAGATAGGCCAGGTGGATGCCGTGGGGCAACTGGTGCTCAAACTCATCAAGCTGCATGGCCAGGGCCGACTCGATGATGCCCGTGACGACAAAGGTGCGGAACTCGATGTCCTCACCGTCGTTGTAGCGGGACAGCAACTGCGGGATGACGGCACGCACCATCATGGCCTTGAGTTCAAAGGGCACGCCGGGCATGCTCACCAGCACCTTGCCGTCACGCTCAAACCACATGAGCGGCGCGGTGCCCACCTCGTTCTGGATCACGCGGCACGACGAGGGCACCATCGCCTGCAGGCGGGTGTACTCGTTGAGCTTGAGGTGGCGGCGCTCCATCACCTCGCGCACGTTGCGCTCCACGTCCTTGTCAAGCACCAGCTCGCCGCCAAAGTAGCGGCACAGCGTCGGCTTGGTGATGTCGTCCTTGGTCGGGCCCAGGCCACCGGTCATCAACACGACGTCGGTGTGGGCAAAGGCGCGGTCGATGGCGCGAGTGATGTGTTCGGGGTCGTCGGGGACGACCTGCACGGTATCCACGTCCCAGCCTCGCGGGGTCATGTGGCGGGCAATCCAGCCAGAATTGGTGTCGGTGACCTGCCCGATGAGCAATTCGTCACCTATCGCGATAATGCTGTATTTCATTGAGTTTTAAGTTGTTAGTTTTAAGTTGTTAGTTGTTAGTTGTTAGTTGTTAGTTTTGTTGCGGGATGGTTCTAGAGGTTCTGGATATATTACTTGATGGGGATTTCATGGGCGGGCCAGCCGAAGTCCTGATAGTACTTGACGGACAGGCCGTGGGCCTTGACATAGTCGGCAATGCCGCGGGCACGGACTTCCTCACGGGCCCTCTGACGACTATTGACGCTATGGAAGGCTTCATACTTGTCGCCAAAGATGCGCTTGGCGCTCGGCATGTACTCACTGCCATCACCGACGCGGTCAAAGGAAACTACCCGGTAGGTGCCGTCGGCAGCCATCACGAGACTCATCATGCCTGGATGGTCACCGCCGGATGCCATCTTCAAGGTGTCACCGGCCACGTTATAATTAAATACCCAGAAGTCGCCCCACACCTGCACGGTGTCGGTGCCCCGCTGCTCCTTGGCCACAATCGTGACGCTGGGGATGCACACCTCGGCTTGAGAGTAATACACGCCGATCGAATCGACCATATACTTGTCCACCGCCGCCTTGACGGGATCAACACTCGGGGCAGCCTCGGCAGCCACCGTGTCGCCAGCAGCCTTGTCGGCCTGGGCGTTACCATTACACGAGGTGAAGCAACTTGCACCGCAGCACAGGATGGCGGCCATCATCCATGATTTCATCTTTTCCATATCTCTTGTCAATCTATTGAATGTCTTGTTGCAAAATTACAACGCATTTTAGACCTGACCAACAAATTAAAGAAAATCTCCAGCGCAGAACGACAAAAAAACGGGTAATTATTTGGTAAATAGCAATTCTTAGTCTATTTTTGCCGTGAAAATGCGGAGTACTACTCCCGATTTTACAAGAAATTACGGAGTACTACTCCCGATTTTACAAGAAATTACGGAGTACTATTCCCGATTTTACAAGAAAATGCGGAGTATTACTCCCGATTTTACCATATTTTTTCAAATATTGAAACCAAATGATACAGCGAGTACTCAAGATTGAGGATGCCAAATATAGCAGCATATTCTTATTTGGCGCCCGCCAGACAGGCAAGACGACCCTACTGCTATCGTTGTTTCCAAACAGTCATTTCTATGACTTATTGGAGAATGACACCTACGAGCGGTTAAGGCGCAACCCGTCATTGCTTCGCCAAGAGTTACAAAATTGCCCACAAGAAGAAATCGTGATCATTGACGAGATACAGCTCATACCAGAACTTCTCAATGAGGTGCATTGGCTCATCACTCGCCGAGACCTCCACTTCATCCTCAGCGGGTCAAGTGCACGGAAACTGAAACGCAAGGGAGTCAACACCCTGGGAGGACGAGCAATCAGGAATGTGCTGTACCCGCTTGTCAGTGCTGAAATACCAGACTTTGACATCATCAAGGCCGTTAACCGCGGGATGCTTCCAACCCACTATCTGGCACCCAACGACCAATTGCTAAGGAAACGGCTGCAGGCTTATGTATCGGTGTACCTTAGAGAGGAAATTGCAGCCGAAGCACTGGTGAGACGGCTTCCCTCATTTACCAAATTCATGGAGGTTGCAGCACTCACCGACGGCGAAATGATCAATTACCGAAATGTGGCACAAGATTGCGGCATCGATGCCAAGACAGTCAAGGAGTATTTCAATATCCTTGAACAAACCCTCATCGGCTATCTTGTCCCCGCATTCAGTCGCACGGTCAAGCGCAGAATCAATCAAGCCCCCCGCTTCTATTACTTTGATGTGGCATTACCCAACTACTTGCTGCATCGACAGGGCCTAGAGCCAGGAAACGAAGAATTCGGCCACGCCTTCGAGCATCTCCTTATTCAAGAGATTATCGCCTACCTGGGCTACAACAACATAGAGGATGCATTGTCCTACTGGCACACCTACACGGGCTATGAAGTGGATGCTGTGCTCGGCGATGCACAGGTAGCCATTGAGTTCAAGTCGAGCACCGAAGTCAAGTCTCGGCACTTGCGGGGACTCAAAGCATTTAAGGAGGAGCACCCCGATGCCCGACTGATCATCGTCTCACTGGATACCCAGCCTCGCATTTTTAACGACGTTGAAGTCATGCCTGCCGTCCATTTCCTGAAACAGCTATGGCAAGGCAACATCTTTAAACAATAACCGATATGGCACAGACATTATTATTGCTGATCATTGCATTTGTCACGCTGGACTTTGTCCTGAGCAGCGTGCTCTCGTGGCTCAATACCCGATGGATGACCCATCCCGTTCCGCCCGAGTTGGAAGGGCTGTATGACGAGGAGAAATACCGCAAGCAGCAGGACTACATGCGCACCAACAAGCGCGTGTCGCTCGTGGCCCGCTGCGTGTCGTTCACGCTGACGCTCGTCATCCTGGGCTGCGGCCTGCTGGGGTGGCTCGACGACCGGTGCAAGGCGTGGACCGACGTCCCCGTGGTGCAAGTGATCCTGTTCCTAGTCATCTACAACCTGTTCAACACGGTGATAGCACTGCCCTTCAGTTACTACTCGACGTTTGTCATCGAGGAGCGCTTCGGCTTCAACCGCACGACGCACAAGACCTTCTGGCTCGACGCGTTGAAGTCCTTCCTCGTCTCGACCGTGATCAGCGCCGCGCTGCTGGGAGTGGTCTCCTGGCTGTACCAGACCTTCGGGCAGCAATTCTGGATATGGGCCACGCTCGTCATTGCCGCGTTTATCGTGTTCTTCTCGATGTTCTACAGCAACTTGATCGTGCCCCTGTTCAACAAGCAGACGCCGCTGCCCGAGGGCGAACTGCGCGATGCCATCACCGCGGCAGTCGAGAGTTTCGGCTCCCGGTTCAAGGACATCTACATCATCGACGGCAGCAAGCACTCGACCAAGGCCAACGCCTACTTCACGGGATTCGGCCCCAAGAAGCGCATCGTCCTCTATGACACGCTGCAGGACCAGATGACCAACGACGAGATAGTCGCCGTGCTGGCCCACGAGTTTGGCCACTACAAGCACCGCGACACGTTCAAGAACATGTTCATCTCGATCGCGATGGTGACCGTGAACCTGTTCATCTTCTCGCTGCTGGTGAGCAATCCCGACCTGCCTGCCGCACTGGGCGGCACGGCACCGTCGTTTATCCTGGCAATGATCGCCTTCTCGCTGCTGCTGTCGCCCATCGACATCCTGCTCAATCCAGCGAGCAACGCCATCTCGCGCCGCGCCGAGTACCGCGCCGACGCCTATGCCGCCCAGCACGGCCACGGCGAGGCCCTGATCAGCGGCTTGAAGAAACTTGCCAGCCACGGCCTGAGCAACCTCACACCCCACCCCCTGGTGGTGTGGTTCAGCTACAGCCACCCCACCCTGGCCCAACGCATCCGCGCCATCAGAAAAAGCTGACAGGCGTGAGCCGGCAGGCAGGCCACAGCAATGGCGACATGAGGCCGACTAGCGGCGCTTGCGAGCGGTGACCCACACGGGCTCCTCGGCCATGACGGGCCTGTTGACGGCCATTACGCCCGAGAGATTGTGCGGCACATAGGGCTCCTCCAGGTAATGGATGTCGTCGGCGGTCAGTTGCAGGTCAAGCGACTTGACGGCGCCCTCGATGTGGTGCAGCTTGGTGGCCCCGACGATGGGTGATTCCACCTTGGTCAGCAGCCAGGCCAGGGCGACCTGGGTCATCTCGACGCCATAGCGGTCGGCTAGTTCCATGACGCGCTCCACGATGCGGGCATCCTGCTCGGCCGTCGCGTCATACTTGAAGTGCATGAACGAGTCCTCGGCCTGTCGCTTAGAGGTCTCGCCGGGCCGCTTGGACAGTTTGCCCGATGCCAGGGCGCTGTAGGGAGTCATGGCGATGTTGTCCTCGTGGCAGTAGGGGAACATCTCGCGCTCCTCCTCACGCATAATCAGGTTGTAGTGGTTCTGCACCGAGATGAACTTGGCCCAGCCGTTTTTCTCGGCCAGGGCATTCATCTTGGCCACCTGGTAGGCATAGGCGTTGGCAATGCCGATGTAGCGGGCCTTGCCGGCCTTGACCGCGTCGTTCATGCCCTCGAGAATCTCGACGGCAGGCGTCTTGTAGTCCCAGATGTGGTAGATGTACAGGTCCACATGATCCATGCCCAGATGCTCAAGGCTCGTGTCGATGGAGTTGGCCACATGCTGGCGGCCATTGATGCCGGCGGCGATTTCCTCGTCGGTGCGGGGCAGGAATTTGGTGGCGACAACCACATCTTCGCGCCGCGCCATGTCGCGCAGGGCCCTGCCGACGTATTGCTCGGAGGTTCCCAACTGGTAAGCGATAGCGGTATCAAAGAAGTTCACGCCCAGGTCGAGCGCACGGCGGATGATTTCGCGCGTGTGCTCCTCGTCGATGGTCCACGAGTGCTGGCCGATGGTCGGGTCACCGAAACCCATGCAACCCAGGCAGATGCGTGACACGTTGAGGTCGGAATTGCCTAATTTGATGTATTCCATATGAGTATTATCTTTGTTTAGTGAAAATCAGTTTCATTGTCTGCGGGTCAAGCGGCCGCATGGTGGGCAGTTTCAAGTCCTTCACCATGTGCAGCGTGCCCTGCTTGTATTTCTGGAAATGGTCGGTCTTGAGGTGCTGCTGATAGGCGTCGTCCGAAGCGTAAATCTCGAGAATGCGGATTTGGGTCGGGTCCTCGGCACTCTGCATCGGGAACAGGCAGATGACGCCCGGCTCACGCTCTACCGAGAGGCGGTCCACCTCGTTGGCAAGGGCCAGGTATTCCTTCAGGTATTCGGGATAGACCTCGACCTGGGCCAAGCGGACAATCATCGCACCCTCACCGGCTACCGGGCTGGAAAATTCTTCATCGGTCACTTTTCTCAACTGGACGACATGCTCCGCATCGGAGATGACCTCGGTGATCGTCAGGCACTCGGCGCTACTCCAGGGCGTGGCACCGTTCCAGTGGCGCGTATTGGGCGCCGTGGTGACCACATCGCCCTTGTGCAGCAACTGCTTGGGCTGTCCTTCTTCCTGATAATAGGCCTCGCCGTCAAGAACCATCAGCACCTGGGTGGCACCGGGATGATAGTGCCACGAGTTGCGGCTGCCGCGCTCAAACAGGAAATTGGTGGTCATCTGGCGCTCGCTGCGGCTCAGCACCGAGATGTGCACGATGCCGGTGTTGTTGTCGGCGGGAGCGACATGCTCAGCCGGGAAGATGGTGGGCTGCTGTGCCTGGATGCCCAGGGAGCACAACAGAGCTAAACATAATAGAAATTTCTTCATCGCGTAAACAGTCTTGATGCGTTATTGTGTAATATCCCATCGCGCAGCGGAGCCAGATCGGGCTCGTAGTTCAAGTACCGGCGCATCCTGTCGAGGCCCGCTGTGAGCACCCGAGGTGCCACATAGGGGTAATCGGAGCCGTAGAGCAGATGGTCGGGCGTGGTGATGGTGAGCAACATGCGGATGGCCTCGGGGCTATGGGCACCGGCCAGGTCGTAGTAGAGCGCAGCCAGATTGGCCTCCCAGTCGATGTCACCCACCATGTCGTTGGCCTGCATCACGGGCGCGAGCGAACGCATGCGCGGCACGGCCAGCGGCAAGTAGGCGCCGCAATGGGGTACAACGACCTTCAATCGCGGGTAGCGGGCGAGGACATTGCGAGTGATCATGTTGGCCACGGCACGGGTGGTCTCCGAGAGGTATTCCTGCATGGCAAGCGGCGTCTGCCGCATGACTTGACCATTCACCGGGTCGGGACGGTGGGGATGCAGGATGATAACGGCCCCGCGCTCGTTGAGCACCGAGAAAAGGGTGTCCAGTTCGGGCGAGCCGAGGTACTGGCCATCGACATTGGTCGCCAGTTTGATGCCGTCGGCCCCCAACGTATCCAGAGCATACACTGCCTCGCGGATGGCAGCCTGGACAGCGGGCAGCGGCAAGGCGGCACAGAACAGGAAACGTGCGGGATGCTCGCGCTTGAGCCGGGCGGCCGTCTCGTTGGTCTGCCTGATGACCGCCGCCGAGGCGGGCTGCGGAGCGGCAAGCGTCAGTACCGAGGTCTGCACGCCGGCCTCGTCCATCCACCGCAAGTGATTCTCGACGTCATACTTGGGCAAGGGGAACCCCTCGTCCATCAACCGGCCCTCGCGCCCCAGTGCCGACAAGAACTCAGGCGTGATGATGTGGCTGTGCACATCGATCACGTCCTGAGCCATTGCGATGGTAGTAGTAACGATGATTGTAATTATCGCAATGATTGATCTCATAGCTTTATTCCATTGAGTGTTCCCAGCCGCCACGGGTGTCGATGCCGGTGGCGTCGGCCAGTTGCTCGAGGCGGGCGACCTCCTCAGCGGTCAGCTGGACCTTGGCAGCCTCGGCGGCCTCGATGACGTGACGCTCCTTGGTGGCACCGATGATGGGCAGGGTGCCCTTGGCGATCGCCCAGGCGATGCCCACCTGTGAACTGGAAGCGCCGTATTTCTCGCCGATGGCCTTCATCTCGTTGGTCAGGGCCTCCAGCTGGGGCAGCACGGGGTTGTACTTCTTGCCGCGGTCACTCTCGGCGGGCAGGGGGTTCTCCTTGCTGTACTTGCCCGAGAGGGCACCCTGTTCCAGCACCATGTAGGCCCAGAACTCGATGCCGTTCCGCTTGCAGTAATCAAGCACGCCACCCCTCTCGGACGAGCGGTAGAGCAGCGAGAAGTGGTTCTGCACGGCACTCACCTTGAAGCCTTCCTCGCCCAGGATCTCGTTGGCCTTCTGGATCTCCTGGATATTGTGGTTGGACACGCCCACTCGCTTGACCTTGCCGCTCTGCAGCAGGGGAATCAGGCCGGGAGTCCAGCGCTCGACGTCCATGGGATTGTGGATCCAGTAGATATCGATGTAGTCACAGCCCATGCGCTCGATCGAGGCATCGGCCATCTTCTCGACACTGTTGTCAAACACCTCGGCAATCTGCGGCGTGAACTTGGTGGAAATCTGCACGTCCTCGCGCTTCACGCTCTTGGCCAGGGTGCCCAGGATGCGCTCCGACTCGCCCATGCCATAGGCCGTAGCCGTGTCCCACAGGTTCAGGCCCGCGCGGGTAGCCGCCTCAAAGACGGGCTTCAGGTTCTCAACGTCGGTGTTTGAACCGAATACAGCGTCTCCTCCAAATGCGCCTGTGCCCCAAGCCCAGGTGCCTAATGCGATCTTAGTCTCTTTCATTTTTGTCTTGATGATTAATGGTTATTCTTTCACGATGCAAAATTACAATGGAAAAGCATGCAGCCAGGTTTCCAAAATACTGATTTATCAACCAAATTTACCGTATATGTCATAAAAATTGATAACTTTGCAACTGCAATGAAACAGATACTCAAAGTCCACAACGTCAACGACTATGCCCGCTACATCGGTGCACCCGAGTTGCACCCGCTCGTCTCGGTGATCCACTACGACGAGTTGGAGCACTGTCGGCACTCGCTCAACAACTATGATGTATATGGCCTCTTCATCGCCGACGAGACGCTCGAGCAGCTGACCTACGGGCTGACCACCTATGACCTGCACCGCCACGCCTTGATGTGCGTCGCGCCGGGGCAGATCGGGGGCAAGGCAGACATCGGCGAGGAAATCCAGACCAA
>JAFTFA010000032.1 GCA_017449785.1 Muribaculaceae bacterium
ACTTGTAGTAAGCTGTAGGGCCTCGCCTTGGCGTGGCCGTTTCTGATAGATTAGCTTCCAATGTCAGCCTCGGTATTGCGTCCAGAAAGCATTGGCTAACAGCTATTTGTGGATGCGCTACAATCTTGGTGTTGTGTGGCCACGCCAAGGCGAGGCCCTACACTCACCATGTTTCGGATGAATTTTTACTTTTTACCGGACAATAGTAATTTTAAAATTAATTTGATTAATTTCCCGCCCGGGACACCCTAATAAGTAAACCGATCGCCCTGCCGCGCATTTCACTCGTGCGGCAGGGCGATTGATGATTGGGCTCTCTGATAGCGTTATCAGTTGTTGGCCATGAAGTCCTCGACGTCCTTGGGGTGGTAGGGGATGCGCTTCTCGCCCAGGAAGCGGCAGCCGTCGGCGGTGATGAGGATGTCGTCCTCGATGCGGATGCCGCCGAAGTCCTTGTAGGTCTCCAGCTTGTCGAAGTTGAGGAACTCGGCGCAGTGGCCGCTGGCACGCCAGTCGTCGATGAGGGCGGGGATGAAGTAGATGCCCGGCTCGTCGGTCACGACGAAGCCTTCCTGCAGGCGGCGGCCCATGCGCAGGGCGTTGGTGCCGAACTGGTCCAGGCGGGGACGCGTCTCCTCGTCGAAGCCGACGTAGATCTGTCCCAGGCCCTCCATGTCATGCACGTCCATGCCCATCATGTGACCCAGGCCGTGGGGCAGGAACATGGCGTGGGCACCGGCAGCGACGGCCTCGTCCACGTCGCCCTTCATCAGGCCCAGCTCCTTGAGGCGCTCGGTCATCCTGCGGCAGACGGCCATGTGCACGTCATAGTATTTCATGCCGGGCTTGGAAATGCCCAGGGCCAGGTCGTGGCACTCCTCGACGATGCTGTAGATCTCCAGCTGGCGCTGGTCATACTTGCCCGTGACGGGCATCGTGCGGGTGTTGTCGCTGCAATAGAACTCCATCGTCTCGGCACCGCAGTCACACAGGGCCAGCCGGCCGGCCTCGAGCGGAGCCATCGACGGGTTGCCGTGCATGATCTCGCCATGCTGCGAGAAGATGGTGGCAAAGCTCACCTTGGCGCCATAGCTCTCGGCGATGCCGTCGATCTGTCCACCGATGTACTTCTCGGTCACGCCCGGCTTGATCAGGCGCATCGCGGTGGTGTGCATCAGGTAGCCCACCTCGGCGGCACGCTCCAGCTCGGCGATTTCCTCGGCGGTCTTGACCGAGCGCATCTTGATCACGGCCATGCGCAGGTCGTGGGAGCACGCCTCGCCCTGCTTGCTAGGATGGATGCCAAGCAGGTCCATGATCTGGATCTTGGTGTCGTGGCGGTAGGGCGGCAGGAAGTGGATGCGGCGACCCCGGGCACGGGCATCGTCACAGATGGCCTGCAGCTGCTTCATCGGGGCCGAGTGCTCCACGCCCACCTGGGCGGCCATGTCGGCCACGCTGTCGACCGAGCCATACCACACGATGTCCTCGATGTCGATGTCATCGCCCACCAGGGTCTCCACGTTGTTGTCTATATCGATGACACCCACCAGGCCGTCGCGCTGCTGACCGAAGTAGTACAGGAACGACGAGTCCTGACGGAAGGGATAATAGGCATTGTTGGGATAATTGCACGGCGACTCGTTGTTGCCGAACAGTAGAATCACGCCGTCGCCCACGAGCTTCTTCAACTCGTTGCGGCGATTGATGTAAGTCTGTTTGCTGAACATAATGATGTTTCTTTAGTTATAAGGTTGTTATACGGTTCAATCAGGACAAAGGTACAATAAAGATTCCGGTTTTCATCGCTCATGATGCTGTTTTTTGCCCCGTGCGGCCAGCCCGGGGGGTAACAAGGCATCACTCGATGGGGATGGCCTTGATCGTGCCCAGCTTGCGGACGGTGACCTTGGCGGGCTTGCCCTTGTAATAGACCTTGCCGGTGCCGCTGCCGCTCACCTTGAGGTTGCCGCCACAGACGTTGCACCCGATCGATCCCGTGCCCATGATGCGGCACGACACGTCGGTGGCCTTGACACCATCGGCCTGGATTTCGCCGGTGCCCACGAGTCTCACGGCCAACTCGTCACACGACCCGTCGACAATGATTTTGCCCTTGCCGCTCAGGATCTGCAATTCCAGCTTGGATGCCCTCACGTCACGGGCGATGACCTTGCCATTGTCGATGTTGCGCACCTTGAACGCCTTCATCGGGGGCAGGCCCGCGATGCGCAGCGTGCTGTCGCCGGCATTCTCGGCCTCGTCGAGCGACGATGAGTAGACGGTGAGCGTCGGCTGCTGGCTCTGGCGCTCATATTCGTCCTCGACCTGTATCGACAGGCGTCCCTTGTCATTGAGGCTGAACATCAAGTTGTTGGCCACGTCGGCCGTGCTATAGAAGACGACCAGGCCTGCCGAGTCGGCATTGCAGTGATAATTGACGTTGATGTTGTCGGTCACCACCAGGCGGGTGAAATTGCCCACCTTCACCTCGTGGCGCGTCACCTGGGCACTGGCGGCAAGCGTCACCGTCAACACCAGCATGATCGTTATCAAAACCTTTTTCATCTGTTTATTCCTCGTTATTCTGGTTATCAATATTGGGCAGGATGTCCTTCTCGATGTGGTCGAGAATGGCTTCGAGTTCGGCGCGCGTGTCGGCCTGCAGCATCGCGATGCGCAGCGGGCGGAAGTTGCGTATGCCCTTGAACAGCGGCGTGGCGGCCAGGTGGCGGCGGATGTGCAGGATGCCGCGGTACTCGTCGATGCGGTCGATGCTCTCGGCAATCTGGCGGCGCACGAGGGCCATTTTCTCCTCATTGCTGATGACGGGCACCTCGCCCGAGAGCAGGTACTGCTTCATCTCGCGGAAGATCCAGGGCGCACCGATGCTGGCACGGCCCACCATCACGCCATCCACGCCATAGCGGTCATAGCACTCCCGCAGGCGCTGGGGCGTGGTCACGTCACCGTTGCCGATGATGGGAATCCTCATGCGCTGATTGTTCTTCACGGCCCCGATGAGGGTCCAGTCGGCCTCGCCGCTGTAGATCTGGGAACGGGTGCGGCCATGGATGGTCAGCGCGGCGATGCCACAGTCCTGCAACTGCTCGGCCAGATCGACGATGATCTTGTTGTCGTGGTCCCAGCCCAGGCGGGTCTTCACCGTCACGGGCAGGTCGACGGCCCGGACCACGGCACGGGTGATCTCGAGCAGCAGCGGCACGTTGCGCAACATGCCGGCACCGGAGCCCTTGCCCGCAATCTTCTTGACGGGACAGCCCCAGTTGATGTCAATCAGGTCGGGCTTGGCGGTAGCGGCAATGCGGGCGGCCTCGACCATCGAGTCCACGTCACGGCCATAGATCTGGATGGCGGCCGGGCGCTCACCGGGGGCAATCGCCATCTTCTGCAACGAGCGCTCGATGTTGCGTATCAACGCATCGGCGCTGACAAACTCGGTATAGACCATGTCGGCGCCCTGTTCGCGGCAGATGAGCCGGAACGACTGATCGGTGACATCCTCCATGGGTGCCAGCATCACGGGGCGTTCGCCCAAATCCACATTACCTATCTTCATCGTGATTTGTGCCTCAGATTCGTTTTAACCGTGCGAAATTACGACAATTTACCCAACTGCACAAACCCTTAACTCTTTTTAGAACACATTTAAGGAAAATAAAGAACAAAACAGCCCGCCACCCACCTGCCCACCACGCCTCACGCGAGCCCACATCACTCCAAAAACGCTTATATTTTGCCACGAACGCAATTTTCACCCCCTTCGTGGCAGATTATAGCTTATATTTTGCCACGAACACGATTTTTACCCCATTCATGGCAAATTATAGCTTATATTTTGCCACGAATGCAATTTTTTTGTACCTTTGTGGCAAATTATAACGTTTTTCGTCATGAAACAGAATATCATCGGTCGAGAAAAGGAAAAAGCTCTATTGGAGCGTATTCTGCAGTCCAAAAAGGCAGAGTTTATTGCCGTGTGTGGCCGCCGTCGTGTCGGCAAGACGTTTCTGGTCAAGGAATTCTTTGAGGATGAACTGATATTTCAGACTGCTGGTTTGGCCAATGACAAGATGCCAAAGCAAATCAAGTCATTCTATGAGGATCTTGTAGAGTGTGGCCTTCCCCGTCAGCACCAGGCACCCAAGGACTGGATAGACGCTTTCACGCTTCTGCGGGAACTGATCAAGCAATCCACATTGCCCCGCAAGGTCATCTTGCTCGATGAACTGCCCTGGATGGACACGCCGCGATCAGGGTTCATGTCGGCATTCGAACACTTCTGGAACTCATGGGCATCTGGCAGGCATGACATTGTAGTGGTCGTCTGCGGGTCGGCCACGTCGTGGATGATGGATAAACTCATCAACAACCACGGCGGGCTGCACAACCGATTAACCTACAGGCTATTCCTGGAGCCCTTCACCCTAAGGGAAACTGAACAATTCCTGCTATCACGCGGGTTCAAGTTGTCGAGATATGATATTGCGGTGGGCTATATGGCCCTGGGGGGCATCCCCTACTACTTGGACATGCTGGATGCGTCCATGAGCCTGGCACAAAACATCAATGAACTGATGTTCAGGCCCAACGGACTGCTACTGCATGAGTTCTCCAACCTCTATGCTGCCCTGTTCAAGAACTCCGATGATTATATCAAGGTCGTAGAGGCTCTAAGCAAAAAGAAATCAGGCCTGAGCCGTACCGAGATTATCGAGTCCACATCGCTACACTCTGGCAGCGGCTTGACCACGATACTTAAGAATCTCGAGTGGTGCGGTTTTATACGCACATACAAGAACTACAGGTCCTCAAGAAAAGATAATACCATCTACCAGCTCATCGACTTTTTCACCTTGTTCCACTTCAATTTCCTGGCTGACAAGAAATATAATAATTGGAATGCGATGCAGGGCACGCCTGCGTTTTACACTTGGGCGGGATTAACGTTTGAATTGCTCACGCTGTACCACGTTGATCAAGTCAAGAATAAATTGAGCATCAAGGGCATCAATACCGTGGAATATGCTTGGCGATATACTGGTGGTGGTCAAGGTGCCCAAATTGATTTGGTCATTGACCGTGGCGATAACACAATCAACCTGTGTGAAATGAAGTTTAGCGTCGGCTACTACACCATCGACAAGGGCTATGAGATGAACCTGCGCAACAAGCTGGCCCGATTCATGTCGATCGCCGAGAAGCACAAATCCATTCAACTCACGCTCATTACTACCTATGGCGTAGAACATAATTCCCACAGTGGAATCATCAATAACGAGGTTGTCCTTGATGACCTGTTTGCCTAGCAAACCGACCAATTGATAGGAGAAAAACCGTTATATTTTGCCACGAACACGATTTTTACCCCCTTCATGGCAAATTATAGCTTATATTTTGCCACGAACACGATTTTTGACCCCTTCGTGGCAGATTATAGCGGTTTTTTACTCCATCGGGGCAAAAAAATGGCCGCGACCATCGACGGGTCGCGGCCATCCATTGCTATAAGCAAATGATGGTTGAATCTTGATTTTGGGTTATGAACCGATGGTGACTTTGGCGGTCTCGACATGGCTGCCGTTGCGTCCCTGTACGATGTAGATGCCGCGTGACAGGTGATGCACGTCCACGTTGCCGGTGCCGCGGGCCACGGCCACGCCATTGACGTTATAGACCGTGATGGCACCAGGATAGGTGACCATTGCGCTGCTCACGCACAGCTTCGAGACAGCGTCAACGACATTCTCGACGACGGTAGCCTGGTTCTCCACGACCTCACTGCCGGTGATCGTGAAGTAGTAGTCGCGGTTGGCAACGATGTCATAGTCGGGCAACTGCAGGCCGTTGTTCCAGTTGTTGAAGATCAGGTGGTAGTTGCCACCCTCGGTGTCAAGCAGGAACACCTTGTAGAGCGTGCCGCCCACGATCGAGTCGCCCACGCTGGCCTCGCCGGGCCATGAGCCGAAGAGCTCGCTGTCACCCCACGCATACAGGCCGAGGGCATCCCAGCCCGTCTGGTCGTTTACAAACACGTAGTGACGCGAGGCGGGAATCTTGGGCAGCTCGCCGCTGATGGTAAAGTCGTCGATACCCAGTGCCATAGCACCCTGGGCCGCCGTGCCGCTGGCCACGCTGATGTTCCAGGCCAGGTACAGGTCACAGCCGCGCGAGAGCACGGTGGGGAGCACGGCGCTCACGGCAACGGTCTCGCCGGGAACGGTCTCATAGCCTGCCGTCTCGCTGTCGGGGGCAAAGTAGGTGTAGAAGTCATTGCCGGCACTGGTCCAGTTGCGTCCGTCGATCGAGTAATAGAGCTGCACGGCAAAGCCCGCGCTATTGTTGCCCTTGCGGTACTTCTCGACGTTGTAGGTGATATTGACGTTCTGGAGGTCCTTCTTGCCGGTGTTGAGCAGGTGGGCATACACATTGACGCAGCGGGTAGCATCGGCTACGCCGGTCGAGATACCGCCCAGGGCGCGGTCGCTACCGGCATTGTCGCCGAAGTTCCACGTGCCGTTCTTGGCGTTGCTGGGCAGGCTGACGCCGCCGCTGTACATCGTCATGTCGTCGGCCTGGTCATAGCGGCCCACGGTGCGCGGGGCCGTCAGGATGCGGTCGATGCGCCATGCCTGGGGCAGCGTCGCGGTGGCCTCATCGCCCATCGTGTCAAAGGCCTCGCCGGCGCTCAGCACCATCTCGTTGAGTTCGATGGCGGGATAGGTCACGACCTCGGTCAGCGCAGTGGCCACCTTGACGGTCGCCGTCTGGCTGAAGTCGCCGGTCACGGCGGTCACGGTATACTCGCCATTGACGCCGTTGCTGGTGAACACCTGGTTGGCATCCATCTCGCCACCGTCGCTCAGGGTCATCACCACGGGCTCGGGAGCCTCGATTTCCATGCCGAACTGGTCGCGCACGGTCACCTTGTAGTGTACCTGCCCGGCGGTGTGGTCCACGCGGTTGGTATAGCCGTTCAGGGCACGGCTGGCATAGCCGCGCATGGCGGCAGCCTCGCTGGCCGTGAGGCCGGCGGGAGCCCAGGTGATCTCGACGGGATCAACGCCATAGATGAGGCCATACTCCATCGCGGCGGCCATGTAGGTAGCCTTGAGCGTCGGGTGGCGGTCATCGAGGAACCAGGTCAAGGTGCCCTCGCTGCCCTCCAGGTCATAGACCTCCTGATAGGCCAGGCCCACGGGGCACAGGGTCACGCCCAGGTCGAGCGCCACGTCCTCATAGTTCTTGATAAAGGTCGAGTTGAAGGCGGTGTAGTTCTCCCAGTCGCCGCTATAGGCCCAATTGACGGGCACGATGATGATGGCGTTGGGGTTGGGGCAGTAGTCACGGATGTAATCCACCCATCGCTTGACGTTGGCGCGGAAGGTCTCCACGTCGGTGCGGGGCAGCGAACTCTGCTCCTGCAGGATGATGTGGCTCCAGGCCTCGCTGCGCACGAGCATCTTGGCGCCGGGGTTACCGTCCTCGGCCACGCCGTCGCCCTCGTCCCAGTGGGTCTTGAGCGACTTGCCCAGCAGGGTGTGCTTGGTCCAGTTGGCATCCTTGCCCATGGCAGCGGCAATGCCGTTGAACACAGCGTCCTGGTCGTTGTAATAGATGAGGCTGTTGTTGAGCGACAGCACCTTGACCTGCTCGGGCAACTCGGGCACGAGCACGACATCGGCGGGCTGCAGCGTCATCGTGGTGGGCGTGGAAGCGGCCAGTTCGAGGCTGTACTCGCCCGTCGCGAGGTTGAAGGTCACGTCATAGGTGCCCGCAGCGGTCGAGACCCTGCCGGTGGCACCCTTGACGAGCGTGCCGGCCGTGTTGTTGCCGGTGAGGTCGCCCTCGGCGCCCCACACGCCGCCCATACCCAGGCGCTGATAGATGCGCCAGTGGCTATAGCCGTCGCCCACGGCGGGCATGGTCACCTGGCCCTTGAAGGTCTTGCCCTCGACGAGCTTCAACTCGCCCGAGGCGTCCATGTAGTTCCAGCCGTTGTTGTCGCCGATGACATAGACCGACGTCAAGCCCGTGTCGTCGTCATCGCTCTCGAGCAGCAGCGTGGCCTCACCGTTGTTGATGGTGAGGATGATGCGCGAGCAGTAGTAGGTATTGCTGCCGCACGAGATGTTGTCGTTGGTGCCCAGCACCAGGCTGTAGGGGGTGCCCATCTGCACACTGGTGCCGTTGCTGCCATAGTTGCAGGCGCTGGTCCAGCCCGAGTCGGCCACCTTGAAGGCGCCGCTCAGCGTCTTGTCATAGAGCACATAGGTGCCGCCGCCCTCGTCGCTGAATTCCCAGTCACTGACTGCGCCCCAGCTGTTCACCTCGCCACGCAGGTAGATGCCCGATGCCACAAACGGCGGGCGCGTGGGATCGACATAGCCGTCATAGTTCTCGGGGTCGGCGATCGCGGTGACGGCATCACCGGTCAGGCACAGGTAGTAGTCGCGGTCAGCGGTCACGCTGGCGGTCAACTCGTTACCATTATTATCAGTGAAAGTGAGTTGATGATCGGCTCCGTCCATGTCCAGCGCCCACACCTTATAGGTCACGCCATTGACCACGGCACTGCTGGCGGCGGGTTGTGCCTCGCTGCCGTCAACGCCCATCAACAGGGTGCTCCACTTGGTCACGTCCTCGACATGGATGTAGCAGGACTGGTCCTGGGAGGCAAACGTGGCCTCGATGGCGATATTGTCGATGGACAGGCCCATCGCCTTGTTGGGGCTCGTGCCGCTGGCCACACTGATGTTCCAGGCCAGATAGAGGTCGGCACCGGCGGCGAGGTCCACCTTGAGCTGCTTGCCCGTGATGGCGGTGGTGCTGATGGGCACCACGGCTGCACCCTGGGTCGCGCCGTCGGGCGCAAAGTAGGTGTAGAAGTCCTCACCGGCATTGTTCCAGGTCACACCGTCGGTCGAGACATAGAGCTGCACGGCAAATCCGGCGGCATTGTCGCCGTCGCGGTACTTCTCGATGTCATAACTCAGTGCCAACTTGGTGATGGGCTCATCACCGGCATTGGTCACGCGGGTCATCACGTTGATGCAGCGCGTGCCGCCGTCCACGGTGGTGGACAGGCCGCCCACCGAGCAGTCACCGGGATCGCTGCTCGACACGAAGTTCCACGTGCCGTTCTTGGCATTGCTGGCCAGGCTCGTGCCGCCAGTGTACATCACGGTCGTCACGGCATCGGCATAGTCGCCCACCGTGCGAGGGGCCGACATCTGGCGCTCAACGCGCCAGCCGAGCGGCATGTCGAGCGTGGCTTCCTGGCCATTCCACATGCCGTCAAAGTCCTGGGTCACCGTCGGCGCGGCAACGGTGAGTTGCAACGCATCCTGGGCCCACGTCGTGCCGCCCCAGGTGCTCATGAGCAATACCGCAGCGACAAGATTGAGTAAAGTTGAAAATCTTTTCATTGTAACAGTTGTTGATTATAAAATAAAGAAATGTTCTGTCACAAAATTACCACATTATTATAATACCCCCAATGCATCATCCCAAAAATCAAACCCGCAATTCATCACAACCACCTGAAACAACGACATTTAGCAATCAGCACCGCGACCAAAAATCTAAATCCCGTTCAACCCCATTGACCTCGATGAAACCCCGCCCCGCAGGAAAACAATAATCCCCGATTTCTGCGATGAAATCGGGGACTATCGATAAGTTCGGGTGAAAAACCTCCGCTGGTCGGCGTTTAGTTCTTCTTGGCAGCAGCCTTGGCCTTGCAGTCGGGACACTGCTGGTCGGCGGGCTTGTTGCAAGCCTGACCTTTCTTCTTGTCCTTGCAGCAGTCCTTCTTGGCCTCGGCCTTCTTGCACTCGTGACCGGCGGCGGCCTTGTCACACTTCATGCCCTCGGCCTTCTTGCACTCGTGACCGGCGGCAGCCTTGTCACACTTCATGCCCTCGGCCTTCTTGCACTCGTGACCGGCAGCGGCCTTGTCACACTTCATGCCCTCGGCCTTCTTGCACTCGTGGCCGGCAGCAGCCTTGTCACACTTCATGCCCTCGGCCTTCTTGCACTCGTGGCCGGCAGCAGCCTTGTCACACTTCATGCCCTCGGCCTTCT
>JAFTFA010000033.1 GCA_017449785.1 Muribaculaceae bacterium
CCATAAAGGCGGCAATTATCTTTGACGGTCTCGTGGCGAGTTCTGCCGAGCAAATGCTTATCGAGTTAAAAGCGACATCTCGACGCACAACATTCTATGCTCAAGACAACACACGGGGATGTATTGATTTCTCAAATGTTAGACCGGCTGCTGAACTGCCAAATTGCAAAGCAATGTTAGCCATTCCCACCACGCGCTCCCTGCGAGTTGTTAAAGGAACAGGCATAGATGATACTGGTATTGCTCCAGATGTGTGCATCACCTTGCCCTTGCCCACCAAATTGACGGACAATGTAGATGAATGGACAATATGGATTGCCCAAGAATTAGAGAAGTAAACACTATGAGAGCATAGACCTATTGGCTCACCGATGACCTCGGTGGGCTTTTTCATACTCCAAACAGTGTCTTTTTCTGACTTCGTTGATCTCAGCATTTCACTTCGAGACCGGCACCAACATTTCGAGGGCGCTGTGCAGTCCTTGATGGATTGGGAGCATCTACACTTGTAGAGAACCAAACCATCAAGGATTTTTTATGTACAAACTGACTGACTATCTCTACAACGGGCTGTTGTATCTCAACAACATGTCCCGACCACGCCACAAGCGGTTGAGCCAACTGATGCTCTATGCCACCACGGCTTGCCAATCAAGGTGTAAGCACTGCAACATCTGGCAAAAAGAACGCGAGCACCTTACTCTTGACGACATCAAGCGAGTCATGCGCAGCCGTTGCATCACACATCGAACGACCATCGGGCTCGAAGGAGGCGAATTCATCCTGCATCCCCAAGCTGATGAAATCATGGAATGGTTCCATGAGCACCACCCCAATTACACGCTGTTGACCAATGGCCTCGCCCCTCGACGCGTCATCGATGCCGTGAAGCGATTCCATCCACGCCACCTGTATATCTCACTCGATGGAGACGAGGAAACTTACAAGACGATGCGAGGCCGTGACGGATATGGCAGAGTGATTGAGGTCGTGGAAACATTGAATGGCATAGTCCCACTGTCACTCATGTTCTGCCTGTCGCCGTGGAACTCGTTCAAGGACATGGAGCACGTCATCAATGTTGCCCTGCATTACGGCATCGACGTGCGCATCGGCATCTATGGCACGATGGCTTTCTTTGACACGACAAGTGACCTGCTCACGATGAGCGACTACACGGGCCAAATACCGAGCAACATTCACAAGACACAAGAAAACTACGATTTCGTCGCATTATATGACCAGTGGAGGCATGGGAACTTAAAACTGCGTTGCCAAAGCATCAAGAGCAGCCTGGTCATCCACAGCAACGGTGACGTGCCGTTGTGTCAAAACCTTGATGTCAAGCTGGGCAATATACACAGGGCTTCGCTGGATGACATTTTCAATGGCTCGCTGGCATGTGAAACCCAATGCCGATATTCCAGGCAATGTAACGACTGCTGGATCAACTTCCATCGCAAGTATGATATCATCCTCCTGCGCAATCTCGAGCGCTTGCTGCCCAAATGGCTCATTGAGCGATTCTATGGACCGTATCAATGGACCAATGACCCAACCATCACTTATCGTAAACTCCTGCAATCATGATACAACAACTCATCAACCGCTACAAGCGGATGTGCACCGAGCGCTACCTCAACGAGACCTACAGTTGTCAATATGCCTTCGTCGGCATGGGTCAGCACAGCCTGACCAACCTCTACCCCGTGCTTCACTACCTGCAAGTGCCGCTGAAATACATCTGTGTGACCAGCGAACGAAAGTCAAGGCTCATCGAGCGCAAATTCAAGGGAACAACAGCCACGACCAGGCTGGACGACATCCTCAACGATCGAGATGTGAAAGGTGTGCTGGTCGCGGCATCACCTAACGTCCACTTTACCCTTGCCTCGCGTGTGCTGCAGAGTGGCAAGTCGCTGTTTATTGAGAAGCCGCCGTGCCAATCGGTCGTCCAGCTGAGAGAGCTCATCGCCATGCAACAGTCCAGCGGATCAAGGGTGGCGATGGTGGGACTGCAACAGCGCTATGCACCAGCAGTACAAATACTCAAAAAGCGGCTAAAGAGCCAGCGACTGCTCAACTACGACCTGCATTACCTCACGGGTGCCTATCCCGAGGGCAATGCCCTACTCGACCTGTACATCCATCCGCTGGACTTGGCGACATGGCTGTTTGGCAAGGCCGAGATTGTCTCCTATTTAGAGATTGATCAACAATCCTGCATCCTAATGCTGCGCCACCAGCACATTGTCGGCACCATTGAACTATCCACCAGCCACTCCTGGCAAGACGCGCAGCAATCACTCACGGTCCACACCTCGTCGGGCACCTACCGTCTGAATCAATGCACGGAGTTGAGTTTTGTACCCAAACAACCCGTCATCGCAGGCATCCCTATGGAAAAAATCCGTCCCCGCCATCAATCGGTCGAGTACCTGTACCGCCATGACGGTTTCTCCCCCATCCTCGCGGGCAGCTCCATTTACACCGATGGCTTCTTCCAAGAGGTTACCACCTTTGTCAACGCCGTCGAGGGCAAACGGGCGAATATCCTGACTGACCTCCAATCGGTTGAACCAACATTAAAACTGATTGAGGAAATCAAAGGGTGAGACATATCGGCAATTTGGGTAAAAGAAACTGCTATTTTGATAGGTTGTGGCCCGGAGTTTATTTGTTACTTTGCATCAAGAAATCAATCAATGTAACAATAACGATCAACATGGAGACAAGACCTTACATTATCTGCCACATGATGGCATCGCTCGACGGCAGGATTGACTGCGACATGACGGAGCAAATCGATGACACCAACCACTACTACGAGGCACTGGACCAACTGGAGTGTCCCTCGGTCATGGAGGGCAAGATCACGCTGGTCAAGCACTCGGCCCTGCCCGGCTTCTTCCAGGGGACTCAACCCTACAAGGATGCCGGACGGCAAGTATATAAAGCCATCGAGGCCGACGGTTACGCCATCGGCGTGGATACCAGCGGCACCCTGTTGTGGGGCGACAACACGACCGAGCACTTCGGCAAACCGCTGGTGATGATCCTCTCGGAGTGGGCTTGCCAAGAGTACCTTGATTACCTCAAGAGCAAACACATCTCCTATATCACCATCGGTCGCGAGAGCGAGATTGAGGATGTGGAAATGCCAGAGGGATTCAGTGGTGCACGCATACCTGCCATCGACTTGAAGGCTGCAATGGAGATTCTGCATCGCGAATTTGGTGTGCAGCGACTGGCGGTGGTCGGCGGCGGGCACATTAACGGCTCGATGCTGGATCTGGGGCTGATTGACGAGGTGAGCATGATGTATGGCTACGGCATCGACGGTCGTGAGGGCATGGCAGCCGCCTTTGACGGCAGGCCCAAGCGCCGCGGCCCCGTGCGCCTGACCTTCAAGTCGGTCACCGAGCAAGACGGCATCGTGTGGATGCGCTACCTGGTAGGGCGACAATGATGTTGCCACAAGATGTTAGCCACCATCGACAAAACTCTTCCAGAACGGGCGAAAGTCGAATAAAAGATGAGACTACTTTTGAGCGACACGCACACGGGGCGACGTTTTTTTATTGACAATTGGGTGCTGTTTCAAGAAAAAGTAGTAACTTAGCGGTGGAAATGAATTTGCTTTAACAGTAATTTATAAACCATAATATTCACTAACATTTTAACCATTATTTTTTACAATGCAAGTAAAAGATCTGAATCCGCAGGCAGTGTGGTCTATCTTTGATGAGATCACCAAGGTGCCCCGCCCCAGTGGCAACGAGGAAGGCAAGTTAGATAAAATCCGTGCATGGCTCGTGGGCTTTGCCGAGAAGCACAATCTGACGTACAAGATTGATAAGACCGGTAACGTGGCTATCTTCAGGCCCGCTGCCCCTGGCTATGAGAAGTGCAAGGGCATCGTGCTGCAAGGCCACATGGATATGGTAGCCGAGAAAGGTCCCGGCTCGAACCACAACTTTGACACCGACCCCATCGAGACCATCATCGATGGCGAATGGGTGCGCGCCAACAACACGACTCTGGGCGCCGACGACGGTATGGGCCTGGCAATCGCCCTAGCCGCTATGATCGAGCCGACGCTGCAGTGCGGTCCCCTGGAGGCTCTTGCCACCGTTGACGAGGAGACCGGCCTGACCGGTGCCAGCAACATCGAGGCCGACATGCTCGTGGGTGACTACCTGCTCAACCTCGACGAGGAGGAAGACGGTGTCATCACCATGGGCTGCGCCGGTGGTCTGGTGAGCATCTTCAAGTTCAACTACAAGCCCGAGGCTGCTCCCAAGGATCGCTGCTACTTTGAGATCAAGTTTGAGCACTTCCACGGTGGCCACAGCGGTGCCGACATCCACATGGGATTTGCCACGACGACCAAGCTGAGCTCGCGTCTGCTGTGGAACATCGGTGCCGAGATGGACTATGTGCTGGCCTGCATCGATGCCGGTAACCTGCACAATGCCATCGCCCACGCCGCTACCGTTGTAATCGGTGTCAAGCCCGAGGACAAGGAGAAGCTAAGCGTCGTGCTCAATACCTTCATCGCCGACGTCAAGAACGAGTACAAGCGCACCGAGCCCAAGATGGAAATCACCTGCAAGAGCGTTGACGTGCCCGAGACCATCATCGACACCGACACCGCCCGCCGCGTTGTCAATGCCGTCTATGCTGCTCCTCACGGCATCGATGCCATGAGCATGGAGATCGAAGGCCTCGTCGAGACCTCGACCAACCTGGCCAGCGTAAAGATGCGCGAGGGCAACCAGATCGTTATCGAGATGTTCCACCGCTCGTCGATCGAGAGCGGCAAGTATGACCTGACCCACAGGTGCGAGACGATCTTCCGCATGGCAGGTGCCAACGAGATCATCAGCGAAGGCGGCTACCAGGGCTGGGAGCCCATTGCCGACAGCCACCTGCTCACGGTTGCCAAGGACTCGTGGGAGAAGCTCTTCGGCGTTCGTCCCGAGGTGCGCGCCATCCACGCCGGTCTGGAGTGCGGTCTGTTCCTGAAGGCCCGTCCCGACATGGAGATGATCTCCTTCGGTCCCACCCTGCGCGACGTTCACTCGCCCGCCGAGCGCTGCCACATTCCCGCCGTCGACAAGGCTTGGAAGCAGGTGCAGAACATCCTCAAGGTCATTGCCGAGGAGAGCAAGTAAACAAGTTGTAAGTTTTTAAGTTGTAAGCCTTAAGTACGATTATTGTCGTCTTGCAAGCCACCGAGCTGGAGTGTGATTTCTTACAACTTAAAACTAAAAACTTAAAACTCTAAAAGAAAACATGGATATTAAAGGTAAAATCATCCAGAAGATGGAACCGCAGGGCGGCGTGTCCAAGGCGGGTAACCAGTGGAAGAAACAGGAATATGTGCTCGAGACCCTCGACAGCTATCCCCGCAAGGTGAAGTTTGACTTCTTCGGGGACCGTGCCGACCAGTACCCGCTCGAGGTGGGTGACGTCATCACGCTGAGCTATGACATCGAGAGCCGTGAGTTCAACGGACGCTGGTACACCGACATCCGCGGCTTTAAGGCCATGAAGGAAGATCCCAACATGGTTGCTGCCAACCAGGCTCCTTATCCTCCCGCTGCCGGTGCTCCTGCTCCCGCACCCGCACCCAGTGCCGACGGCATGGCCGCACCCGCACCTCCCATGGACAACACGTTTGACCAGGGAGCCGGCGACGACCTGCCCTTCTAAACCAGGGAGGACAATCCTACCACTTTTAACACAACCGCTCGGGACCGTGAGTTCCCGAGCGGTTTGCTTTAGCTGGTTTGCTTTAGTATTTATTTATTCCGTTATTCGCCAACGATGAGGCACTGGCCGTCGTGGTACTGGAGATTGACAACGCCCATGCTATTGAGGGCCACGACGATGCGGGTGGCACTCTCCTCACTGATGTGTGCCAGCTTCATGTAACCGTCCAGGGTGATGCCGCCATGAGAGCGCAGGTAGTCAAGCAAGACCTGCTCACGCTCGCTGTAACTGATGGTCTCGGCCGTCCGATCTTCGGCGCTCTCGGTCTGCTGGCTCAAGATGCGCTCGTGCAGACGGCTGGCCAGGACATTCTCGTCGGCGACACGGTAATAGACGTGCCAGTGGCCATTGTCGTCAGGAGCCTCGACGGGCTTTTCCTGGGCCTCGGGGATGTCTGCCTTGACCACCGACTTGCCGTTGATTGTATAGACCTTGAATGATACGTGCTGCTCGGGGCGGCAATACATCTGGGCAGCCGTCTCGATCATGTAGATTTCCTCATCACTGCGCACACCAGCAATGTTGCCGTTGTCCTTGACGCCAATGAGCAGGTGGCCCCCGCTATTGTTGGCAAAGGCCGCAATCGAGCGAGCTATCTTGCGTGCATCGGTGATCTGGTACTTGAAGTCCTGATGCTCGTGCTCGCCCTCGAGGATCAGGTCTTGTATATAGTGGCTCTTCTTGGTTCTCATTTCTTCTCAAATATTCTCTCACGGCAAGACGCCAAGATATCCACACAATAACTCGGAGTCAGCGACTAAAGCAGGGAGATTCAGTTAACGGGGATCGTCCACACCAGGCTCCTGCGGGATGGTTGTACCATCGAGCACAGCGCGCAAGTAGGGCTCCAACTTCTGGGCATACCACCAGAAGCCGATGTCGGTCAGATGGATGCCATCGACAGTTCCCTCGTTGTTGGGGCCGTACAGATCCTTACAGGTGATGTAGTAGAGGTTATCGGGGTTGTCAGCCTTGAGTTTCAGGTAATTCTTGTGGTACTCATTATTCTTGGCTGGCAGATACTCGCTGTAGAAGGCGCTGTACTTGGCATAACTGTACATCTGCCCCTCGACCATGAAGATGGGCACGTCGGGGCGCAGCGTGCGCAGGATGTGGACAAAACCATAGGTCAGCGTGTCGCACATGTCCTTCGTGCAGTTGGGGATGGGGTCAAGGATATAGGCAGCCACATCAGGAATCGAGGCCATGGCCCGCGCCATGCACGAGTCCATCTTGCCCTCACCGCTGAAGCCCAAGTTCACGCACTCCACGTCCAGGTCGCGCTGGATGATGCTCGTGGCGACCATACCAGGACGGCAGGCGCAGCCACCCTGCAGGATGCTCGTTCCGTAGAACACAAACTTCTTGCCCGCGCGAGGAGAATTGAGCACCGGCTGGGTGATGACGGCATTGCTGTCCACGCCAATCTCGATCCACCGCACGCCGTCATACAGGGGCAGATAAATCATGTACTCGTGCATCTTGCCGTCGAGACGATCGACATAGACCTTGCTCTGGATGGAATCCTGGCGAGGACGGATGTCGTTGTCGATGCGCACGGGACGGTTACAGTTCACAAACTGCCAACTCCTCGTGTCCTCGTCCCAGATATAGAGGTCGGTTCCCTTGATTCCCGTGTCGGCCATGTGCATCATGTGCATGTTGGTCAACAGGTTATAGCGCACAGCGATGGCCGTCGAGTTGGTAGCGAAGCGGAAGCCCTTGCCGCTGGTGCAGTAGGCACGGTCCCACAGGGTGGGCCGCACACTGTCCTTGAAGTTCAGGGGGATGCGAGACGCCAGCGTGCGGTCAAAGGCCCAGTTGATCATGCGATAGTGCATCGCATCGACATAGCGCAGCGTGTCCTTGTCGGTAAAGTCCTGGGCGCGCAGGGCAACAGGCAGCAGAGCGATAAACAGCATTGCCAGCCCTATCAGTTTAGCATTCAGTTTCATGTCGTTAATCACTTGAAAAAATTGGTTATTACAAAATATTCATCAGCTTGATGGCCTCCATGCGGCCGCTGTTGAGCAACGTGGGATAGTGGGCATCGCTGTTGATCACCACGGGCGCATTGAAGCGCTTGAGCATCCCGAAGTACTTCAGGTTGGGATAGAACCTGTTGCGTTGCAGCCAAGCCTTGGTATTGATCTCGATGGCCAGGTGGTGATCCATGATGTTCTCGAACAGGTCGATGACCAGTTTGTCAAACCAGGGTTCCTCGTCAATACCATCGCGATACTGGCTGGCATTGAAGCCGATCTTGTCCATGTGGCCAACGATGTCAAATCCGCCCTCATCGACCATCGACATCATCTGCGAGAAGAAGGTCTTGACCACATACTCGATATCACCATTGAAGTACTTGCCCATGCGGGCCTTGAAGCCCGTGAACTTGCCGTCGATATCGACCATGACAGCGGGATTGTCGATGGCGGGAATGAAATGCACCGAACCGATGCGGTAGTCCAGCGGCAGTTGCTGGAAATAGTCGCTGGCTGGGCCATCGCCCACACTCACATAGTCGATCTCCATCGAGGTGTAGAGATGGATGCGGTCACCATAGGTGTCACGCAGGCGTTTCATCTCGTCGAAGTATTGCTGCACAGTCTCGCGGGACATGTTCACCGGGCTCTCGACCGAGATGGGCGCATGGGGCGTGAAACCCAGATGGGTGAAGCCCATGGCAATCGCCTCGGTGACAAACTCCTCCATCGGGGCATGCCCGTCACAGAACTGCGTGTGGGTGTGCAGGTTATATAAATCGGTTTCCTGTGTGATATGTTGAAAGTCAAACATGATTAAAACATTTTATTAATCTGATCCATGGGAATGACGGTAATGATGGTCTTCCCGTCGGGCGTATAGTTGGGTTCGGGCAGGCGCAGCAAGTCGGCAACCAGCATCTCCATCTCCTCCTGCATCAGCGTTCGGCCGGCAGGAATGGCCGCCGAGCGGGCCACTGTCATGGCCAGGTGCTCAAGGATGCGCTTCTTGACGGGCATGCCGCCGTTGTCCACCGAATCGATAATCTGATGGATCATCGCTGTGGCATCCACGCCGTCGAGGCCGGCGGGAATAGCGTTCACGGCCCAGTCGCTACCACTGAGCGGCGACAGAGCAAAGCCCATCTTCTCCATCTCGGGCAGAATCTCCTGGAGTGCGACGCTCTGGGCGGCGCTCAGGTGGAGCACCTCAGGGAAAAGGATGGTCTGTGAGGACTGGTTTCCCGTGTGAATGCGGCCGATGTAGCGGTCAAACAGGATGCGCATGTGTGCACGGTGCTGGTCAATGATCATCAGGCCTGATTTGGCCGGTGAGAGGATATAACGGCCCTTCAGCTGCAGGTAGACCGACTGCAGGTCACCCAGCGGCAATACAGGCTGTTCCTGAACGGCCTCCTGGGACTGAGGCGGCTGTTGTGACGCGATCTGGTCAACGCCCTCTCGCTTCTTGCGTTCAAAGTTGGCAAACAGCTCGTCCCAATTGCTCATCGCCTGGCGGTCAGACACATGCTGATGCGACCGAGGCGTGGCAGATGGTTGTGATGACGTCTTGAACGGGTTGTAGGCAGGATCAACCTCTATTTCGGGACGGTGCACCTCGACGTGGCCCTGGTAGGCGGGGATTTCGGGAGCGTCCTGCGTGTCAAAGTCGATGGCAGGCACCTCGCTGAATCGCCCCAAAGCCTCCTTGACACCCGCTGCCAGAATCTGCCAGATGGGCATCTCGTCCTCAAATTTGATTTCGGTCTTGGTCGGATGGATGTTCACATCAATGGACTGTGGCTCGACATTGAAGCGCAGGAAGTAGTTGGGCTGCTCACCCTCGGGAATGAGCTGCTCGTAAGCCGACATGATGGCCTTGTGGAAATAAGGGTGACGCATGTAGCGCTCATTGACAAACATGAATTGCAATGCGTTGCGCTTGCGGGCATTCTCGGGCTTGCCGATATAGCCCTGCACCTTGACCAGCGACGTGTCGATCGACACCGGCAACAGCTGCTGGTCGATGCTACTGCCCATCAAGGCCGCGATGCGCTGGCGGAAGGTGCCCTTCATCAACTTGTACATCATGTTGCCGTTGTGCATGAGCGTAAATTCCACCTCATTGTTCACCAGGGCCAGTTTTTCAAACTCCTTGACGATGTTGCTCAGTTCCACCTGATTGGATTTCAGGAACTTGCGCCGTGCAGGGACATTGAAGAAGATGTTCTTGATCATGAAGTTGCTGCCGGCAGGGCACATGTCGGGCTCCTGGCTCTCGCACTGCGAGGCGTTGATGACCAGGCGTGTCCCCAACTGGGCGTCGTGGCGGCGCGTGCGCAGTTCCACCTGCGAGATAGCCGCAATCGAGGCCAGAGCCTCGCCGCGGAAGCCCATCGTGTGCAGCGTGAACAAGTCATCGGCAGAGCGTATCTTGCTCGTACTGTGACGTTCAAAGGCCAACCGGGCGTCGGTCTCACTCATCCCCACCCCATCGTCAATAATCTGGATGAGCGTGCGTCCTGCATCCTTGAGGATAATCTGGATATGTGACGCCCCGGCATCGACAGCATTCTCGACCAGTTCCTTGATGACACTGGCTGGACGCTGGATGACTTCTCCGGCGGCTATCTGGTTGGCTACCGAATCAGGCAGCAGTTTGATGACATCGCTCATGGTTAATTGTTGATTTGAAGGGTTGATGAACTGCTCTCGACAGCACCACCAGCCGCAGAGCCATCGGTAGCCACCGCGCTGGCCGCATTACTGCCCGCACGGCGTCGAGTGCCGCCCTGGATGGATTGCATGACCTGCTTGAGGTCGTCACTCACGTCAAAGATGTCGTCGGGCGAACTGGGGCGCAATGCGTCATACCACTTGAACTGGGGCAGATAGAGGTCGGCCTTCTTGGCCAGGAAGAGCGGTATCACCTTACCCGACACCTCGGGCCACATGGTGATACGGTCCACTTCCTGCTTGGCCTTGAGGTTGAGGCGCATATGGCTGGACTCGGCATTGACCATCTTGTTATAGGTCGAGTCTTTCTCTTGAGGGTACATGATGACCTGGACATTGCCGTCCACATCGAGGCGGCGCAGCTCCTTGTTCTCGAACCACGCCTTCATCTTCTTGCCGCTCAATTGGTCATAGTACACCTCGCCCAAATGCTCGGCCATGAAGCCGCCAGTGGGCAACGTCGCCCAATCGGCAGCACTGTCATTGAGGTGGATATTGATTTCGTCGCCAAAGATCTGCCGCTCCAGGTTCCACACGACAGCATGGTTATACATGTTGATGATGGTGTCGGCTTCACTCAACTGCAACGAGTCACAGATGCCCTGCACGTCGCTGCGATAGAACCTCACCTGGTTGAAAGCCCGCAGCACGCGCACAGAGTCATTGACCGAGTCATTGACAACGTGGTTGATAAGGGTGCACAAGGTGTCGGCATGCAAGTAGATGGTATCCTTCTGGGAGAACTCGCGGGCGCGGGCACGACCGGTCACATAGCTGTAGTGGGCATTATCGTCATGGTAGCCGTAATTGCCATCCAGAATGACCTTGTTGCTCGGGTCGGTAATGACGACGTTGCCACGCGCCTCACCGTAATTGTGGGTGCGGTTGTAATAGACCGTGTCGCCCAGCAGGGTTTTGCCGTCCTTGGCGGTAATCAGGGAGCGTTGATAGAGCGTCGCATCGTCGGCACTGGTGTTGTACCAGCCGTTGGTCGTGTTGATTGTGTTGCTGTCGCTCACGATGAGCGTCTCGCTCGTGATGTGTGCGATATGGGACTGGGTATTGTAGTCCAGCAGGTCGGTAAACATCTCGTAGCGGTCATTGATCAAGTGAACATCGCGCGAGAATTCGGCCTGCTTGGTGTCCAGCTCATAGCGGCCATATTGGGAAGAAAGCTCGGTATTGTTGCGGTTGTCAACGATAGTACCGCCGTCAAAGTAGTAACCCACGTTGGAATTGATCTCGTAGTCCAGCGCATCGGTCAGCAGCGTGGTACTGCGGTTCTCGAGACGCACATTGCTGCGCAACTCGGCCACACCCTGGTCACCGTAGTAGTGCAACACGTCACTATAGACCCACAGCGTATCGCCCTGGGTCATGCGCACGTTGCCGAAGGCGTCCAGCGAACTGGTCTCGGCATAGAAATAAGCACTGTCGCAGAACATGTACATGTCACCGCGGCGAAAGCGCACATTGCCCTTCAACACCTGATAATCGAGGCTGACGGCTTCGTTGGCACTCAGCAGGTCGGCATTCTCGAGAAAGACCTTGTTGGTCTGCCTGCGGCTGGCCTTGGGAATCTGGGGCGTGATGCGGCTCACCTTGGGCCCCTTGGCGCCACGACGCGCGGCCTGGGCGGGCTGGGGATTGGTCGGAGCCGAGTGTTTCTTGATGGGCTTGGAGATGCGCGGCTTCACGTTACCGGCAGGACTCTGGGCCCACACCACCGGCGACATCAACAACGCCATCAGGCAGCACGCCACAATGACGTGCCGCCAGCGTGAGTTGACGGTCGGGTACCGCTTGTTGTGCGAGTCGGGCATCACGGTATCACTGGATTATTGCTTGGTATTCTTGAGCCAATCGTACTTGAACTCACAATTGCGCCAGCCCTCCTCGATATAGACGTACACACTCTTCTGTTTCTGGACCACCCAGTCGTGGATGATCTTTTCCTTCTCGCTAGCCTCACACATCTCCTTGATGATCATGTAGTCCTCGGCGAGATCGGCCTTGTGGCCGTCGATGCGCTTGACAAGGCGCACGATGGCGACCTGCTCGCGGCGGGTCTTGGGATTGATCATGACAAACGGCTCGCTGATGTCACCGGGCTGCATCGAGCTCACCTTCTTGCCCACCTCGGCAGGAAGGTCAGCCATCTCGAAGCGGCTCGAGTGGGTCTTCTCGTTGAGCATGTTGCCGTTGTTGTTGCGGGAAGCCTTGTCCTGGGAGATGAACAGTGCCATCTCATCGAAGGTCTTCTTGCCGGCCTGGATGTCGGCGCGCACCGAGTCGAGGCGCGTCACGGCGTCGGTCAGGTCCTTGTCGCTCACCTTGGGACGCAGCAGGATGTGGCGCGTGTTGATGCGGTCACCACGCTTCTCGATGAGCTGGATGATGTGGAAACCGTCATCGGTCTCGACGATGTTGGACACACGCTTGTTGTCGTTGAGGTTGAACGCAGCGTTGGCATACTCGGGCAGCAACACCGAGCGGCTCTGGAAGCCTGTCTCACCGCCATAGACCGCCGTCGCCTGATCCTGGCTGTAGAGGATGGCCAGGGTCGAGAACTCACGTTCACCCGAATTGACCTGCTGGGCATAGTCACGCAGTCGAGCCTTCACCTCGTCGATTTCTTGCTGAGGGATGACGGGGTTGATGGTGATGATCTGGGTCTCGACCTGCATGGGCACATAGGGCAACGAGTCCTTGGAGATACTGTTGTAGAAGCGGCGAACATCGGCGGGGGTGGCATTGACATTCTTGGTCAAGTTGTTTTGCACCTCCTGGATGCAGTACTGGTCGCTGTACATCTCATTAAGTTTCTCACGCAGGCGTGGCAACGGCATGCGGAAGTACTCCTCCACTTTCTCCTTGGAGCCCAGGTTGGCGATAAAGAAGTTAATGCGGCTCTCGACCTCGGAGCTGATGGTGGACTGTTGCACCTCGACGGTGTCGATGCGGGCCTGGTCCAGGAAGAGTTTGTCAAGTGCCATCTGCTCGGGAATCACACAATAGGGGTTGCCATCGATGGCCACGCGCTCATATAGTGCCTGCTGGTACTGCTCCTCGATATCGCTCTTGAAGATGGGCTCGTCACCGATAACCCACGCAACCTCCTCTGCCACATTATTTTGCGCCATAGCAACCAATGCCACGATGGCAAACGTCAATGCTGTTAAAAATCTTGATTTCACTTGTATCGTCGTTTTAGTTCTTTTCAAACTGCAAATTTCCCCATTTTTCCTGACGTGACAAAATCAATTCCCAAAATCTTTGTTAAATAGCACCAAGGCCGGCCCATAAAGCACCGCGGGCGCTGTTGCAGATTCGCCCTCACGAGCGTGAATCCTGGCAACAGCGCTCACGACGCGCTCCCTGTCCCGCGATGGACAGGATCATATTTGGGAATGAAATCGCAGTTGTCCCATCATCGATTTTATTGAGCCAGCATCAGTATCATTGCCTTATTTCTTGATGGGCTTGGTGCGGTAGATCTCTTCCTTCTTGACCTTGATGACAGTGCCGTATCGGGCCAGCGCCTTCATGTCAAGTTTCTTGACATTGCCCACAATCATCAGCTGATAGGGCTGCCCCTTGATGTGCTGGCGATAGAATGCCTCTACATCGGCCTGGGTCAAGCTCGGGAGCTGTTCAACCAGTGACGCGTTCATGTCACGGGAATAGCCGTTACGCTCCGACAAAGAGACCATCAACGGCTTTCCACGGAAGGTCGGATAGTTGTTATTGACATCGTTGAGCAGGCTCTGACGCGCCACATCCAGGTTCTCGACGTTGACGGGCATGTCGTTGACAAGCGAGTCGAGCAAGGCAATCGCCTGCATCGACTTGTCGGCTTGGGTGGCGATGAGCGCCATGTAGCCTGACGGATCAATAGAACGCGCCAATGTCGGCTTCAAGACCACGCCCTGGGCTGCATAGGCCATCGAGCGGAATTCACGCACCTCCTGGAACAACACCGATGACATGCCACCGCCAAAGTACTCGCCCCACATATCCAGGCAAGCCTGATCACGGTCGCCGGTCACACCGGTCAATGGACGATAAAGCCCGATGACAGTCTGGCGGGACTTGGGCAGGTCGAACACATAGACGGCACGATCCCGGGGAGTCTGCATCGCAATGTCCTGAATCGCATGATCGTCGGTACCGCGCAACATCGGCAACTGGGCGGCAATCATGGCCGACACCTGCGATGCAGGGAGTTTGCCACTGTAGCTGAACTCACAACGGCAGTCCAGCACCTTCTTGAACGCAGCGACGAGAGCATCCGCCTTGACCTTCTTCAGTTCCTTGGTTGTCAAGCGGGTGAGATAGGGAGACTGTTCTCCACGGATGACTTTATTGACAAGAGCGGCAAACACCTCGGTGTTATCATCCCAGAACGACTTCTCGTCAGGGCCAGCCGCGTCCTTGATGGACTCCAGCTTATCATTATCGGCCTTCATGCGGTCGAGGAAATGTCCCAGCAGATGCAATGACGGTTCCAGGTTGGCTTCCTCACCTGTCAGACCGATGACAGTCATCTGTTCATCGGCAGCAAAGCTGACCTGTGCCCCAATGCTTTGCATCGCAGCACCCAGCTCCTTGACATCAAGCGAATCGGTTCCCAGTTCAGCGATATAGTCAGCGACCGCCTCAAGCAACCGGTCCTGCAATGTGCCCTTGTGGAAAGTGATCACAAGAGAGAAATAGTCATTAAGAGGATTGGGACCTGAATAGAGCATATTGCCGCTATTCAACCTCGACTTGAGGACATCACGGTCAAAGTCGAGCAAGCGGGGCGGCACATTCTTGACAGGCAGTTGTTCCAACCGCTTGGCATACTCCGATTGATCAGCGGAGTGCCGGGGCTTGACCGGAGTAAATTCAGGCTTGGCAATCTGTTCGGCCGGCACGCGGCCATTCTTCTTGTGGAAACGGTAGAAATTGTCGGTAAAGTACTTGTTGGCCACACGGGTAACGTCATCACGGGTGATACCGGCAATGCTCGAGGTCAGCCGCATGTGATCTTCCCACGACACGCCAGCCGACATGGCTGCTACCATCAGTTCACTGCGCTTGGTGATGCTCTCCAGCTGTTGCTCGTTGTCACGGGCAATCACTTTCTTGACCGCCTGCAGCTGCTCGTCGGTAAAGTCCCCGTTCTTGAGTCTGGCGATCTGCTCGAGGCACAAGTTCTCGGCCGTCTTGACCCTGCACAACAGTTTGGGAACCACCATCACTGCCAGTGCCGAGGTCTGGTTCATGCTGATACTCTGGGCCATCGACATATAGACCCGGTTCTTATTGGTGAGTTCGTCAAGCAGACCCGTCTTGTTATCGTTGGAGAGCAATGCCAGTGCCACCTTCATGGCCGGCGCGTCGGGCTCATAGTCGGTGGGACCACGAAAGACCATCGCACTCATGCCGATGATGGGCATCGGGAAAAGGAATTTCTCCTCTGGCTGGCCGACAATGGGCGGAGTGACAATCTTTTCACGCACGGGCTTCACGCCACGGTCCAGCTGCCCGAATGTGCGTTCCAGCACGGGCAACAGCGTCTCGATATTGATGTCTCCCGAGAGGATGAGGCCCATATTGGATGCGACATAATATTTCTTGTAGAACGCCTCCATGTCCGACTGACGGGGATTCTTCAGGTTCTCGGTACTGCCGATGACGGGATAGGCATAGGGCGTGCCGGCAAACAGTTTGGATGCGATCTGCTCCAGCATCATCGCCGCTGGCTCGTCGGCATACATGTTCTTCTCCTCATAGACCGTCTCGAGCTCGCCCTGGAACAGCCTGAACACCGGATGGATCAGGCGATGACTGTTCAGTTCGCACCACTGCTCGATGAACTGGGGCGAGAACGTGTTGTGGTAGAAGGTGAAATCATAGGACGTCCCGGCATTCAGATCCGAACCGCCATACTTCGTAATCAATCGGTTGAACTCATTGGGGATGGCATATTGTGATGCCTTGATGTTCAACTGGTTGATGTCGTGCTGAATGGCCTTGCGCGCCTTGTCATCGCGCGTGCGGGACAACTCATCATACTTCATTGAAATCGAGTCGAGGTAAACTTTCTCGGCAGCATAATTGACGGTACCCAACTCGTCGGTGCCCTTGAACATGATGTGTTCAAAGTAATGGGCAATGCCCGTGTCAGGGCAATCCACGGCACCGGCATTGACGACCACGGCACCGAATACCTTGGGCTGGCTGTGGTCCACATTGAGCCATACCTTCATGCCGTTACCCAGCTCGAGTTCCTGGACCTGGAGCGGCGACAGTGCCTGCGAGGCCGCCATCAGCGGCATCAAGGCACACAGGAGTGAAAACAATAAAAATCTCATCTTGATCATCGTTGTTTGGTTATTTGGCGGCAAAGATAGTAATAATCGGCCGAAAACAGTGCCTCATCGGCCAGAACGCCCTATAAAAACAGCATGTCCCGCCCGAGCTTGATGGCTCCTAGCGGGACACGCATGTCATGTTTATCTCTCACGCCGTCAAGAGGCCATCACTTGACCTGCTTGAGGACTTTCTTGTTGATCTTGGCGGGATACTTGCGGGAGAGTTCCTCTTTCCAGCGCTGCTCCAGCACGTCCTGGTAGTCGCTGGTGACGGCACCGCGCACGTCGGACATCTCCTGGGGCTGGTCGATGATGCCGCCCTCGAGAATCATGAACGCGTCATAACCCTTGCGCTCGGGCTTGTCGCCCTCGTGGAAAGCCAGATAGTCGGCAAGGACATTATCACCCTTCTTGACTACCATGTGCTCCATGCGGATGTCGGTTCCATACTTGCGATGGAGGCCATCGGTCAACGTGTCGCTTGACATGGCCAGCACGTCGGCCTTCACCAGATTGAGGATGCTATCGTTCTTGGCGCTGAGGATGATGCCCTTGAAGTGGGGTTCATCCCAGGTGTACTTGTCACGATGGGCGGCAAAGTAGTTCTCCAGGCCGACGGTATCCCTGTTGGCAGCCTTCCAGACGCGACGGTTGCTGATCTCAAACAGCATCATGCCATCGCGATACTCGTTGAGCAGGTTGCGGTATTCGGGATTGGTCTTGACAAGTTCACCGGCATGGTAATCAGAGAGGACCTTGTCGGCAATGCGGTCCACACAGGCCATGAGATAGTCCTTGGCAGCATCAGGCGCAGCAAGACGCTCCTTGAGGTTGATCTGGGCCGCCAGGTCACCAACGGTTGCCGACTTCTTGCCCACATAGGAGAACAACGGCATGGTCGAGCCCTTGATGCTATTGGCCACAAAGGCGGAGTCTAACCTGTTGCCGTTCTGCATGAGGCCGTCGGTCAAGTATTTTTCAAGACCGGGATTGAGGCGATAGCCATATTTGTTCTTGAGGTCAGTAAGACGGTTTTTCTTGATCAGCTCGGCACGCTCGTCGCGGCTGATGACATTCTCGATGCTGGAGCGCAATTCGCTCAGGGGGGCGATACCGTGGGCCACCTTCTTGATGATGTGGTAGCCGAACTGGGTCTCAAACGGCTCGCTGATCTCACCGTCGGCGAGATTGAAGGCAATGTCCTCGAAGGGCTGCACCATGCGGCCACGGCCAAACCAGCCGAGTTCACCGCCATTACGGGCGCTGCCATCCTGTGACTCAGCCTTGGCCATCTCCTCGAAGCTGACGCCGGCCTTGACCAGAGCGTAGATGGAGTCCATCTTGGCCTTGCACTGCGCCTTCTGCTCGGCTGTAGCGTTCCTGGGGAAAAGTTTGAGAATGTGCTTGGCGTGAACGTCGCTACGGTCGCGGACCTCATTGACACGGATCATGTGGACGCCATAGGGAGTCGTGAATGGCTCGGACACGCTGCCGACAGGAGTGGTATAGACCACGTTCTCAAACGAATAGGGGAACATCAAAGCGCTGATGAAGCCATAATGTCCATGGTTCTTGGCCTTAGAGGGATCACTCGAGTACTTGGCCACAAGGTCCTCCCACTTCTCACCGGCCATGACGCAATGGCGGATGCTGTCCATGCGGTGAATGTTGGCCTCGGTAACCTTGGGCGAATCGCCCGCGGGAAGCATGAAGTGGTCAATATTGATTTCCGTTTTGTAGCGGTTATAGGCCTCGTTGACCATCTGCCAAGTGTAGGTGGTATCCTCGGCCATATAGGGGGCAGCAAGGTCCTTCTGGTAGCCCTCAAACTCCTTGATGAAGAGATCGGTCGTGTCGATGCCAGCAGCCTCGGCATCGGCAACCTTCTGTTTATAGAGCACAAAGCGCTCGATATACTGGTCAAGCGTCTCTTTCTCGACTTGCTGCTGATTGTTCTTGTGATAGAGATACTCAAACTCCGAGAGCTTGATGTCTTTGCCGTTGATGGTCATGAGGACAGGATCCCCCCCTTTGGCTATAGCGAGGATCGCAGTTCCCAACAGCACTGAAGAAATCAAAAGTTTTGCTTTCATCTTCTTTGGTTGGTTTGAATCTATATTTTACGTTTTTTCATTCTATAATATACCTAAATAACGAATGTACACGGGAAAAATTATATCCCGTGTACATTTTTTCTCGTTATTGGATGGTGTCACCACTTCGGTGGTGCCATTTCATCAAAATTGGATTTCTTTCCTAACTTGAAGGTAACAGGTAACGTGTACCAGACTGGAAACGGCTCACCATCCTTGGTCGCCGGTGTGAACTTGGGCAATAACTTGCACACTCGCAATGCTTCTTCATCCAGTTCCTTATCGACCGACTTGACGATCTTGAAATCGGTAGCAGAGCCATCCCTCTGGACGACAAACGTAACGACCACACGGCCCTCGACGCCAAATTTTGCCGCGTGGATGGGGTACTTGAGGTGAGTGCGCAGAAAACCCATCAGGGCCTTATCGCCGCCAGGAAATTCCGGCATCTTTTCGCTAGAATTAAAAGCTTGCTTGAGTGAAGCCAAATGAGAGAGTGCCCTTGACGCATGCTCATCCATGTTCACCACTGAATCGGAATTCACCTCTTGGCCATAAATAGTGCCACAAAGGGCAAACGCCATGAAAGCTACCATAATCAACCTAAGTATCATTTCCTCTGATCATTAATGGTGGGTTCTGCCGATGATTTCTTACCAAAGGCCGCATCGAGAGCAGAACCCGGTAACCCTCGAGTGTGGCTCACCTTGGTACAGCAAAGGTACATCATATTACGCAAAAAAACTTTTACCCCCCCCCAATTTAACATTTCTTTAACACTTCGCCCGTGATAAGACACGCTGACATCGAAAGAAACCACTGAGTTGCAATGCCGCTAAAGTCATATCAATAACTTTGCGTCGTTGCAACTCAGCGCGAGTCTCTTTATAATGCGTCATCAATTGCCCATCTCGCTGAGGAACTTGATGCGCACGAGGCGTATTTCCTCCTCGGTGTAGTCATCGCCCAGTTCCTGCATGGCGGTCTCGATGTCGTCGGTGTCACTCTCCTTGAAGTATTCAAAGATGTCCTCCTCGATGTCGTTGTCGATGGCCTCATCGATGTAGTAGGAGACATTGATCTTGGTCCCGCTATAGACGATGGCCTCGAGTTCATCAAGCAGTTCGTTGAATTCCAGGTCCTTGCTCTCGGCCAGGGCGTCTAGGGGCACCTTGCGGTCGATGGCCGTGATGAGTTCTATCTTGTTCTTGCTCTTGTTGGCCACGGTGCGCACGCGCATGTCCTCGGGGCGCTCGATCTCATTCTCATCAACATATTTCTTGATGAGCTCGATGAACTCCTGGCCATAGCGCTTGGCCTTGCCGGGGCCCACGCCGGGGATGTTCTGCAACTCCTCGATGGTGATGGGATAGGTTGTCGCCATCGCGTCGAGTGACGGTTCCTGGAAGATGACATAGGTGGGAAGACCGTGCTGCTTGGCGATCTTGCGCCGCAGGTCCTTGAGAATGCTAAAGAGCTGACTATCGACCGCCCCACTGCCGCTGCCACGCATTTCCTCGTCAAGCATCTCGGTATATTCGTTATCCTCGACAATCCAGAATTTCTCGCGGCTATTAAGAAAATCACGTCCTTCCTTGGTCACCTTGATGACGCCATAGTTCTCGATGTCCTTGGCCAGATAGTCGGCAAACACCCCCTGACGGATGACTGCCAGCAGGAACTTCTCGTCACGCTCATCGGCACAGCCGAAGGCTTCCAGCTCGTTGTGCTTGTAACTCAGTATCTCGTTGGTGGGATCACCCATCATCACATGGGCAATATACTCGGGCTTGAAGCGCTCGCGCAGGGCGAGAATGGTCTCGATGGCGGCACGCAGCTCCTCGCTGGCCTCGACCCGCTTCTTGGGCTTGAGGCAGTTGTCACAGTTGCCGCAATTATCCTTCTCGTAGGACTCGCCGAAGTAGTGCAGCAGCGAGCGGCGGCGGCAGACCGACGACTCGGCATAGTCACGCGTCTCGAGCAGCAGCTGCTTGCCGATTTCCTGCTCCGAGATGGGCTTGCCCTGCATGAACTTCTCTAGCTTGTCCAGATCCTTGCGGGAATAGAAGGTGATGCACTTGCCCTCGCCGCCGTCACGGCCGGCCCGGCCAGTCTCCTGATAATAGCCCTCCAGGCTCTTGGGGATGTCGTAGTGGATGACAAACCTCACGTCGGGCTTGTCGATACCCATACCGAAGGCGATCGTCGCCACGATGACGTCCACGTCCTCGCTCAGGAAGGCATCCTGGTTGGCGCTGCGCACGGTGCTGTCCATGCCGGCATGGTAGGGCAAGGCCTTGATGTCGTTGAGTCGAAGCACCTCGGCCAGCTCTTCCACCTTCTTGCGGCTCAGGCAGTAGATGATGCCCGACTTGCCCTCGTTGGCCTTGATGAACTTGATGATCTCGCGGTCCACGTCCTTGGTCTTGGGACGCACTTCATAGTACAGGTTGGGACGGTTGAACGATGACTTGAAGACAGCGGCATCGGTCATGCCCAAGTTCTTCTGTATATCATGCTGCACCTTGGGGGTCGCCGTCGCCGTCAGGGCGATGATCGGGCGCTCGCCGATGCGGTTGATAATCGGGCGAATGTTGCGGTACTCGGGGCGGAAGTCATGGCCCCACTCCGAGATACAATGGGCCTCATCGACAGCAAAGAAAGAGATGGGCACATCCTTGAGGAAGGCCACGTTTTCCTCCTTGGTGAGCGACTCGGGGGCCACATACAACAACTTGGTGCGGCCACTGCGCACGTCGTTTTTCACCACCTCGATGGCCTGCTTGGTGAGCGAGGAGTTCATGAAGTGGGCGATACCATCCTCCTCGCTATAGCTGCGCATGGCATCGACCTGGTTTTTCATCAACGCGATGAGCGGTGATATGACAATGGCAATGCCGTCCATGAGGCGTGCCGGCAACTGGTAGCACAACGACTTGCCACCGCCCGTGGGCATGAGCACAAAGGTGTCGCGCTCGGCCAGCAGGTTCTCGATGATGGCCTCCTGGTTGCCCTTGAACGTCTCAAATCCGAAGTATTCCTTCAGTGCCGATGTCAACTTACTGTTCTTCGCCATATTAATCAGGTTTAGGGTTTCAATGATTTCACAAATATACAATGATTTTGTGAACTGCACAATTATTTGACGAAATAATTTCAGAACTCAATTTTTAGTTTCTAGCAGTTAGACGATTATGTCTATGCCAAAATTTTTTGGGGACCAGGCGATGGCTCCGGTCCCCAAAACGGTTTCATCACTGCGCTAGCGGCTCTCGGCCAGCAGTTCAAAATTGGACTTGGACAGTTGCCGCTCAGCAAATTCCCGCGTCAGCACATAGCGTTTCTCCTTTAACGAGGGGGCCTGATACATCACGTCGATCATGATGGTCTCGAACAGGCTGCGCAATCCGCGGGCTCCCAGCTTGTACTCGATGGACTTGTCCACGACGAAGCCCAGCACGTCGTCATCGATGACCAGCTCCACGCCGTCCATCTCGAGCAGCTTCTTGTACTGCCGCACGATGGCGTTCTTGGGCTCGGTGAGGATGCGCAGCAGCGCATCGCGGTCCAGGGGCTCCAGGTTGGTCAAGATGGGCAGGCGGCCGATAATCTCGGGAATCAGGCCGTAGCTGCGCAGGTCCTGCGGTGCCACAAAGTGCAGCAACTTGTCGCGGTCGGACTTGCTCACGTGGCTGCCCGCGCCATATCCCACAACGTGGGTGTTGAGGCGCTGGGCAATCTTGCGCTCGATGCCCTCAAAGGCGCCGCCGCAGATGAAGAGGATATTCTTGGTATCGACGGCTATCATTTTCTGCTCGGGATGCTTGCGCCCGCCCTGGGGCGGCACATTCACCACCGAGCCCTCGAGGAGTTTCAACAGGCCCTGCTGGACACCCTCGCCGCTCACGTCGCGCGTGATGCTGGGGTTGTCACCCTTGCGGGCAATCTTGTCAATCTCATCGATAAAGACGATGCCGCGCTCGGCCTCGGCCACATTGTAGTCACAGGCGGCCAGCAGCCTGGTCAACAGGCTCTCGATGTCCTCGCCGACGTAGCCGGCCTCGGTCAGCACCGTGGCATCGACGATGGCGAAGGGCACCTTCAGCATCTTGGCTATCGTCTTGGCCAGCAAGGTCTTGCCCGTACCCGTCGGTCCCACGATGATGATGTTGCTCTTCTCGATGTCGATGTCGTCATCACGGCGCTGGTTCAGACGCTTGTAATGGTTATAGACGGCTACCGACAAGTAACGCTTAGCTGTCTCCTGGCCGATGACATACTGGTCCAGATAGGCCTTGATTTCAGCGGGCTTGGGCAACGTTTCCATGTCGAGGTCGGTCAGGGCCGAGTGAGCCATCTTGTCCAGGTACTCACGGGACAGCTCCACGGCGCGCTCGGCACAATCGTTGCAGATGCAACCATTCATGCCGGGGAGCATCAACTCGACCTCGCGGTCGCTGCGACCGCAGAAACTGCAATACAGAATGCTGCTTTCTTTCTTCTTAGCCATAGCCAGCCCGGTTTATTGCTTTTGGGCCGAATCGTCGGCGGAAGCAGGCTTCTGGCGTTCCAGCACCTTGTCAATCATGCCATAGTCCTTGGCCTCGGCAGCGGTCATCCAGTAGTCACGGTCACTGTCGGCATAGACCTTGTCATAGGGCTGGCCCGAGTGGTCGCTGATGATGGTGTAGAGCTCCTTCTTGAGCTTGAGGATCTCGCGCGAGGTGATCTCGATGTCGGATGCCTGGCCGCTGATGCCGCCCATCGGCTGGTGAATCATCACGCGGCTGTGCTTCAGGGCAAAGCGCTTGTCCTTCTGTCCTGCAACGAGCAGCACGGCGGCCATCGAAGCAGCCATGCCGGTGCAGATGGTGGACACATCGCTCTGGATGTACTGCATCGTGTCATAGATGCCCAGGCCTGCATAGACCGATCCACCGGGGGAATTGATGTACAGCGAAATATCCTTGCCAGGGTCGGAGCTGTCGAGATACAGCAGCTGGGCCTGGATAACGTTGGCAGTATAGTCATCGACCTGGGTGCC
>JAFTFA010000034.1 GCA_017449785.1 Muribaculaceae bacterium
GGGCAAAGCAGCAGGTCACGACGATGAAGGGCAGCACGTAGCTCACGCCCTCACGCGTCACCAGCAGGCGGGATTTCTTTTCTTTATCGGTTGTCATTTGGTGTCAAGTTTGAAGATGCGTTCCATGAGTTGCCACTTGGCGGTGGAAGGGGCCGACGGATCGCAGCCCTGGAAACGGGCGACATAGGCCTCCCACTCGGCTTGACGGGGCAAGGTCGCCAAGCGGGCATTGTCGGCCTCCCAGTCAAAGTCATCTGTCGTGTCACAGATCATGAACAGGCGGTTGCCCAGCAGATAGATCTGCATGTCCAGGATGCCCACACTGCGGATGCCCTCCTGGATTTCGGGCCACACGTGGGCGTGGGCCTCGACATATTTCTTGATCATCTCGGGGTCGTCCCGCAATTCAAGGGTTTGGCAATAGCGTTTCATAGTTTAGTTGTAAGTTTTTAGTTTTTAGTTGTAAGTTGTAAGTTAGTGGGGGCGTTCCTCATTGATTACGTCTTATCGTTATGGGGATGGCTCCCTCAGGGAAACAGTCACGGCCGCGGCAGACGAGGGCCAGATAGCCTCCACCGCCGGCACCGGGCATCTTCCAGGCCAGCACGCCGTCCATGGCGCTGTAGCGGTCAATATAGTCCTGCACGCCTGGCTGAATCATCGCGGGGAACATGGCCACCTGGGCCTCGAACGAGGCCTTGTAGGCCGCGGCAAACTCCTCCAAGTCCTGCCGCTGGATAGCGTTCCAGCAGCGGTCGGCAGCGGCAGCGAGGGCACGCACCTTGACAGGGGTTATATCCTTGCCCTCGACGACGCTGCAACCTGGACGGCGGGGGAACATGGGAATCAGGCACAAGTGATCCTCCAGCCAGCCAAGCAGGGCGGCATCCTGAGTATATTCTATCTTCTCGGGCCAGTAGCTGCCATTATAATAATGTCGAGCCAAGCCGGGCACACAGATGCCGATGGCGTCCTGGGCACCGCTGACGATGCCGTCACTGCGCTCGGGGTCATTCTCGAGACAGAAGACCAGCCGCGCCAGCATCTCGGGGTCCATGTCGGGCAAGCGGTAGGGCCACACGCGCTTGATGGTGTTGCGCGTGCTGGTGGACAAGCCGCAACGCTCACGGACCTCAAAAGTGGGCTCCAGCGAGATGGTCAATGCCCATCCCGGGGCATGGCAGGAGACATAGGGCTGGTCGATCCACGTGCCGGCCAGGTCGAGGCGCGTGGGCAACTGACCGATGGTCTGCTTCAGGTCGGTGCTGCTGCGGGCCTCCAGGCCCTCGCCGGGCACGCGCTTGAGCACGATATATTCCATGCCGCGCTGCCGACACAGCTCACGCTTGTCCTCGCGGTCGCCGTCCTCGTTCACCACCAGGCAGTCGGGATGCACCAGGTCGAGCGTCGGCACGAAGTCCAGGAAACCGTCACCCTGATTGATGTAGGCCTCCTTGACATAGCGTATGGCCCGCACCATGAACAGGCGTTCCTGCTCGCTATACATCGTCTTGTGGCCCTTGAGGCCCTCGATGGTCTTGTCGCTGCCGATGCCGACGTACAGGTCGCCATACTGTGATGCCTGCCTGAAAAATTCCACGTGCCCCGAGTGCAACAGGTCGTAGCAACCCGATACAAAAACTTTCTTCTTGACTGTTCCCACGATTATATAACAAAACTAGAGTTAATGGTTTCAAAGGAGCAAAGATACAACTTCCGCCTCATTGCATCATCAACAAAAATGGAAATAATTCACACATCGGTTTGACAAAATCCTAGAAATGATATAACTTTGTGACCAACAAATATCAACCACCAACATAACAACGACAATCATGTACACTCAAGAGAACGGATTCTACATCGCCCACGGGCCCAACGGCCCCATCAGCATCCTGGGCAACATGGCCAACCGCCACGGCCTCATCGCCGGCGCCACGGGTACCGGCAAGACGGTAACGCTGCAAGTGATTGCCGAGAGCTTCTGCAAGGCCGGCGTGCCGTGCTTCATGGCCGACATGAAGGGCGACCTCTCGGGCGTCAGCCAGCCCGGCAAGCTATCCAGCTTCATCGAGAAACGGTTGCCCGAGTTCGGCATCGACCAGGCGAGCATCGCCTTTGAGGGATGCCCGGTACGATTCTATGACGTCTATGGTGAACAAGGCATCTCCATGCGAGCCACCATCGGCGAGATGGGCCCCGACCTGATGTCGCGCATCATGGGCTTGAACGAGACCCAGAACGGCGTGCTCAACATCCTGTACCGCATCCTGGACGAGAAGGGCATCCTGCTCGACGACATCAAGGACCTACGCTCGGCCCTGGACTGGCTCTCCCGCCATGCCAAGGAATACACCACCCAATATGGCAACGTGTCAACAGCCAGCATCGGCGCAATCCAGCGCGCCCTGCTGCAACTCGAGAACCAGGGAGCCGACAAGTTCTTCGGCATCCCGTCCTTTGACATCATGGACCTGCTGGCCACCAGAGACGGCAAGGGAGTGCTGAGCGTCCTCGCCGCCGACAAGCTGATGTTGCAGCCAAAGCTGTACTCTACCTTCCTGCTGTGGCTGCTCAGCGAGCTCTACAGCACGCTGCCCGAGGTGGGCGACCTGGAGAAGCCCAAGCTGGTCTTCTTCTTTGACGAGGCCCACATGCTGTTCGAGGACACGAGCAAGGCGCTGACCGACAAAATCGAGCAGGTCATCCGCCTCATCCGCAGTAAGGGCGTGGGCATCTTCTTCATCTCACAGCTGCCCACCGACATTCCTGACGTGATCCTGGGCCAGCTGGGCAACCGCGTGCAGCATGCCCTGCGAGCCTACACACCGCGCGACCAGAAGGCCATCAAGGCCGCTGCCGAGACCTTCCGCACCAACCCCGAGTTCAAGACCGACGAGGCCATCCTGGGGCTGGAAACAGGCGAGGCCCTCGTGTCGTTCCTGGACGAGAAGGGCGCACCGAGCGTGGTCCAGCGTGCCAAGGTGCTGTTCCCCTTGAGCCAGATAGGTGCCATCACCGAGGGGCAGCGCCTGGACATCATGAATGCTGCCAGCGACATCAATGCCAAGTACAAGCAGGCAGGGGAGAGGGAGAGCGTGTTTGAAGTATTCGCCCGCGAGGCCGAGGCCGAAGCCAAGGCTGCCGAAGAAGCCGCTGCCGCCAAGGAGGCCGAGAAAGAAGAGAAGTCCAAGAAGAAAGAAAAGACCCTCTGGGACAAGATCTGGAAATCGGTAGTCACCGCCGTGACCGGCACCCTGGCAACCATCCTAGGCAAGACCGTCGCCGATTCCATCACCGGCAAGAAGAGCAAGAAGAGCACAAGCGTCAAGGACGCTGCGGGACGAGCCGTGAAGAATGCCACCAGCGCTGCGGGGCGGCAGATTATGCGCGACATCCTGGGCAACATCGTCAAGTGACGAGACGGCAAGTATAGCCCTCCTCAATGATCAAGAATCGGTCCAGGGGACTTCCCTGGACCGATTTGCGTGCTAGTGCTTAGTTTGGTTGTTTTGCTTAGTGCTTAGTGCTAATGGTTGTCTATATATCTCTCAAAGTTGTGTTCACTCACAGGCTTGCCGACTGCCCGAAATTTACGATAGCAATGGTTTGAATTTTTCTGGTATTGTTGTGTTTTATTATTAATGTGCGGCAAAAGTCGTTGTCTTAAGTGTTGTGACAGTCGGCAAAGCCAAGTGAATGAAATATCAACATTATTACATTATTATGCAATCATCATTTTACGCTGGTTCAAACTGCTCGAAGCGTCCATCGTTGTAGAAAACGAAGATATTGACCACACGGCGCTCACTATCGCCCACTGCGGGGCGCTGCTTGGACGCGCGTCCGGCGGCAGCATTGCGCATCATCGTCTGCAGGGTCTCGATCGAGGCCGACGCAGGCACACGCTGTTGCTGCTTGGTAGCCGAACTGCGATAAGCCATTGACTCAACGTCGTCAAACGAGATGGGACGCTGCACCGCATCATCGAGCCGTGACTCATTATTAATAAGAGCATCGCCGTTGAGGGCTCCAGCTGCATCCTGCTGGTCAGAACCGTTGAGCAGCATCTCTCCGTCGCCAAACATGAGCCACATGATATTCAAGGTGGGATAGGCATGATGAATCTTGCCGATAACCTCATCGCTGACTTTCTTGTTGCGTCCATTGAGCAACTGCGAGAGTGTGGGACGAGGAATCTCGCATGTATCGGCAAACTGGGAATTGGAAATCCCGGCTTGCTCAAGAAACATTTTCAACCTCGTTACAATATCCATTTTGAACAATTTTTGTGTGACGCTCAAGTGAGCGAGAAAGTCAATTATAATGACCAGAAAATTATCTGACCCAAAACTGTGATCCGGGAAACGCCCCAAAACCACCCCAAATCTCAAAAACCTGCTGTTTGCGATTTTTAATTTTGGGATTGCAAATTTAAAATGATTTTTTGAACTGACCAAATTTAAAAACGAAAATTTTAAAATTTGCAATTATATTTTCCAAAAACCAGCAATTTTCGGCCAATTTCAAAAGTAAACAAAATTACTTCAAGTCATTCTTTATATATTATACTATAATACTCTATTTTTCAAGTATTTATAGAATTAAAAATTCGATATTTTTCATCATTTGAGCGGAATCACTCAAAACATCTAGCAATACTATAGATTTTTATTGTATTTCATTGATTTTGAGTAACTTATAGTATAGTTTAAAGAACGTTAATCGCATTTTTAGGCATTTTTGCAAACTTTACGGTCGTAAATTTTGGTTTTTCAAACAATCTGCACAAATGCAAACTCAAATCCAGAGCCCAAAACAGCCGATTTTCGCCCCCTACCCCATATTTCAAAACGTAAACAAAAGGAGGTTTTCAAAGGCGAACAGTGCGTTGGCAAAATACCATTTTTGGTTTTCTGAAACCTCAACTCAATTTCCTTGCGATTTTTTCCACCGACCCCGAAAACGAACCGAAAAAGCAAATTTTAATCAATTCTAGCCGACTTAGCAGGTTTCCATAATTTGACAACCACCCAGTATTCATCGTGTTTTTCAGCTATTTTTAATTCATCAAAAACGCCCTGTTACGATGGTTTCAAAAAAGGCAAAATCAGGCCTCTTGGGAGGTTTTTCGCCTTTTTGAGCATTTTAGGCCCCAAATAGCCCGAAATCCGACTTTTTGACCATTTTCTCCCCCGGTAGCCATGGATGGAGAGGGACCTTATCTACCCCATCGTTCAAGCGGTTAAGGCCAGATTTCGCTTCCTGGCCAGCGTGCGTTTTTCTGACATTCTCCACTGTCCGCAAACTATAGCCTACCCTCTTCCTGTAGGTGTCGGCCAAAATTTTCTGACCCAAAATCTGTGCAATTTTTCAAAATCGGGTTCTCTACCCGACCTGCTCCCTAAAAAAACACGCCTGATAGGGTCAGAAAATTGACGCCCCAAGCCCTCATTTTTCGTCTCAAAAAATCGAATTGGGACTACCGGAATTGTCACTTGTCGCAACATGCCTGAACGGATCCATTGACCTCATGGGACATCGACTCAAGGATCCAACCAGGCGCCCGTTGACTCCCCTTCCCTCATCCCACCCCTCCCACCTCATTGAGGAATCATTGCAAGAATATGGGACGACCCAGCGCCTCCCATCGAGCGGAAGCGATAGTGACTCACTTCCCGTCCGATCGCAGGAGAAGTCGATCAAATCTATACAAGGGCAAAAAATTGCCAAGGGGTGCCACCTTGCATCGGCGACACCCCTTGACAGGAAGTATTCAAAAATGTATAATTATTGCATGAGTTCTTGCTGGATAAATCGGCCCGTAATCGAGTCGGGAGACTGAGCCACCTGCTCGGGCGTACCACAAGCGACGACGTGTCCACCACCCCGCCCGCCCTCGGGTCCCATGTCGATGATGTAGTCAGCACACTTGATCACGTCCAGGTTGTGCTCGATGACGATGACCGTGTTGCCCTTCTCGACAAGACGGTTGAGCACACCCAGCAGCACCTTGATGTCCTCGAAGTGCAGACCCGTCGTCGGCTCGTCGAGAATATAGACTGTCTTGCCCGTGTCCTTCTTGGCCAGTTCGCACGCCAGCTTCACGCGCTGGCACTCGCCACCCGACAGCGTGCTCGATGGCTGCCCCAGCTTAATGTAGCCCAGGCCGACATCTTGCAGGACCTTAATCTTGCGCAGGATGGAGGGTACAGCATCAAAGAATTCCACCGCCTGGTTGATGGTCATGTCCAAGACATCGGCAATCGACTTGCCCTTGAACTTCACCTCCAGCGTCTCGCGGTTGTAGCGCTTGCCACCACACTCCTCACAGGGGACCAGCACGTCGGGCAGGAAATTCATCTCCACCGCCTTGTATCCATTGCCGTTGCACTTCTCGCAACGGCCACCGCTGGTGTTGAACGAGAACCGTCCCGGCTTATAGGCGCGTATCTTGGATTCAGGCAGATTGACGAACAGGTTGCGGATGTCGGTGAACACACCGGTATAGGTCGCGGCGTTGGATCGCGGCGTGCGTCCCAGCGGCGCCTGGTCCACGGTGACCACCTTGTCCACATGCTCCAGTCCGCTGACCGAGGCATAGGGCATCGGGGCCGTGTGGGAACGGTAGAGGCGCTGGCTCAGTATGGGCTGCAATGTGGCATTGACCAGGGTGGACTTGCCGCTGCCGCTGACGCCCGTCACACAGATGAACGTCCCCAGCGGGAAGGTCACGTCCACATCCTGCAGGTTGTTGCCGCGACATCCCGTAAGGCTCAACTGCTTGCCATTGCCGTCACGACGCCGGGCAGGCACCTCGATGGCGCGGGTGCCGTTCAGGTAGTCGGCAGTGAGCGTGTGCTGCTGCAACAGTTCTTGCGGAGTACCAGCAAACACGACATGTCCGCCCTTGCGGCCAGCCAGCGGCCCGATGTCGATGACATAGTCGGCCTGGAGCATCATCTCCTTGTCATGCTCGACCACGAGGATGGTGTTGCCGTCGTCGCGCAGAGTCTTCAAGGCATCCAGCAGACGCTGGTTGTCGCGCTGGTGCAGGCCGATGGACGGCTCGTCGAGGATGTACAGCACATTGACCAGGCGGGAACCGATCTGGGTCGCCAACCTGATGCGCTGACTCTCGCCACCCGACAACGAGGCCGAGTTGCGGTTCAACGACATGTAGTCCAGGCCCACCTCGATGAGGAAACTGAGCCTTGACCCGATTTCCTTGACGATTTCGCGTGCGATTTCCCACTGGGTGGGCGTGACGTGATTGTGCAGGTCCTGGATCCAACTGTAGAGTTCACTGATGTCCATCGCCGCCAACTGGGCGATGTTCTTGTCGTTGAGCCTGAAGTGCAACGCCTCGCGGTTGAGGCGCGCACCGCCGCACTCGGGGCACACGGCCCGCGAGAAGAATTGTCCGGCCCACTTCTGAGCCGCGCTGGTGGCGGTGTCGTCCTGCTGCATCTCGATATACTTGACCAGACCGTCGAAGGTGAGGAAGTAGTTGCTGGTGGAGAGCGTCTCGGTGCGCAGGTTCAGGCGCTCGTTGGTGCCGTTGAGGATGTCGTTCAACGCCTCCTCGGGCAGATCGCCCAGCGGCGTGTCGAGAGTGCAGCCATACTTCTCACAGATAGCCTGAATCTGCCAGAAGATCTGCACATTGCGATATTTACCCAGCGGCAGGATTCCGCCACCGCGGATGCTCTGGGTCTTGTCGGGCATGATCTTGTCGCGGTCGATGAGATTGACATATCCCAGTCCCTTGCAGTGCGGGCATGCGCCCAGCGGAGAGTTGAACGAGAAATTGTGGGGTGCCGGCTCCAGATAGGAAAGACCCGTAGCGGGATCCATCAACGAGCGGCTGTAGTAGGCCACCTCATCGGTCTCGGCATCCAGTATCATCAACTGGCCGTTGCCCTGCTTGAAGGCCAGATCGGCCGTATCGGCCAGGCGCTTGTAGTCCTTGTCGGCGACCTTGAGGCGATCCACCACCAGTTCCACGCTGTGATTGACATAGCGGTCCAATTTCATGCCGAAGGTGATTTCCCTCAACGTGCCGTCGACACGGACGTTGATATAGCCCTTCTTGCGCAGGTTCTCGAACAGGTCCTTGTAGTGTCCCTTGCGGTTCTTGACCAGCGGGGCCAGGATGTAGATGCGACGCCCCTGATAACGCTCGAGGATGAGGCTCAATATTTGGTCCGTCGTGTACTTGACCATGCGCTCGCCCGACAGGTAGGAATAGGCGTCGGCAGCGCGGGCATAGAGCAGACGCAGGTAGTCATACACCTCGGTCGTCGTGCCCACCGTGCTGCGCGGGTTGCGGTTCACGGTCTTCTGCCCTATCGAGATGACGGGACACAGGCCCGAGATCTTGTCCACATTGGGGCGCTCGAGCATTCCCATCATATTGCGCGCATAGGATGAGAACGTCTCCAGATAGCGCCGCTGCCCCTCGGCAAACACCGTGTCAAACGCCAGCGACGACTTGCCGCTGCCGCTCAGTCCCGTGATCACCGTGAGCTTGTCGTGGGGAATATCCACATCTATATTCTTGAGGTTGTGGACTCTCGCGCCCAGCACCTCGACACAATCAATGTCTTGACCGTTAAATTTCATGCTTTGTTCAGTTGTCAGTTCTCTTGAGGGCTTGGTTTCAATCCACGACCCACTCCTTGTTATAGACGGTAAACGTGCGCTTGCTGCGGTAGAGGTCATTATGCTTGGGGATGCGCACCTTGTAGGTCTTGCCGCCGGCGTTGGTCAACTTGGTGGACCTGATCCACGGGTTGGCCTCACGCAGCTGGGCATAGGTGATGCCCTTGGCCTTGGCCCAATCGACCCAACTGGCCACCGGGCCGGTTACCTCCACGACGGTATAGCCCACCGGCTGCCACAGGTTCTTGCGCGAGAAACGGTAGCCATATCGCTTGGGCGACTCCATCACCAGCTTGTAGGCAATGATGCGGAAGACATATCGGGACGTCTCCTGCACCAGATAGAGGTCAAAGGAGTTCTCCACCTTCTGCTTGGTCAGTTCACCCGAGATGCGCCCCATGCCCGCATTGTAGCTGGCGGCGACGGTGGGCCAGTGACCATATTTCTTGAAAGCCGCCTTGAGGTACTTGCAGGCTGCGACCGTCGATTTCTCGGGGTCATAACGCTCGTCAACGTCATCGGTAACCTCCAGGTCATAGTCACGCGCCGTGCCGGCCAGCAGTTGCCACATGCCGGCAGCCTTGGCGCTGGAATAGGCATTGTAGTCCATCGAGCTCTCGGTCACCGCCAGGTAGAGGAAGTCCAGGGGCACGCCCTGCTCCTTCAATATCCTGGCCAGGGCAGGAAAATAGCGGTTGGCCCGCTTGAAGCACAATTCGGTCGTCGTCTGCCCGTAGATGATACCCGTCAACTCACGGTCGAGGCGTTCAGCCATGTCAAGCCGGTCAAAGCTGATTTTCTCACCGGCAAAGGTGACACTCGTGGGTATGTCGGGGCTCGCCGTCGTGCTGAATACCGGCGATGCCGTGGTCGTCTTGCTATATTCCCGCTTGAGTTGGCCCTGCATCGTTGCCGACGTCAACAGCACCAATGCGGCCATCATAATCACTTTCTTCATGTTAAATTTCTCCGTTCTCTAATCACTAATCAACAAATTGCGGCGATTGCCGCAATTTGTTTAATAACCACCAGTGTCAATACCGCCCTGTCCGTCACCCGAGGTGCCGCTTGCACCCTTCTTGTAACGCAGGATGGTAATGTCACCGCGCTTCTTGTACTTCACGCCGTCGCTACCGGTTGCCGTCACCACATAGTAGTAAACGCCCGTATCGACAAGACGGCCGTTGTACTTGCCATCCCAGCCACTGCCGGGATCGGTAAACTCACACACCAGGGTGCCCCAGCGGTTATAGATCCAGCAGTGGAACTCGACAAGCGACTTGTAGGACACCTTCCAGATGTCGTTGACGCCCTCGGTCGAGCCCGGCGAAAAGATGTTGGGGCACACCAGCTCGCTCTCGCTCACGGTAACCTGATAGACATCACTATAGGCCTCGCATGAGCCATCGGCATTGGCTACCCTGTAGCGCAAGTAATAGGTGCCGGCATCGTTGAAGGTGTAGTCCATCTCGTCCTGGTTGTATTGCAGGATAATGTCCTCAAACTCCTGGTCACGAGCCATTTCCCACTCGCGAAAGACCACTGCATCGGTCGGATAGCCCGTGAAGACGATGTGGACCGGCGCCGAGCCACCCAGACCGCTGTCCAGGCCCTTCTCGTTATTGTTGCCGCGCAGCTCCTGCTCGGCAGTGGCGCCGCAGCCCACGGCCTTGGTATAGAAGTACTCACCAGTAACGGCCTCGCCGATGCCCCACTCTTCCAGGAACCGGTCGCCGCTCAGGGTGAACTCTGTGTTGCAATATGGGGGCGTTATCTCGACACCCTGATCCAGTGCCGCAAAACTCTCGACCACTTCTTGCTCCTGCCAGTGGGTGCTGTCGTCCCACACCAGCGTGTTGTAGGTCAACTTGATGTCTCGGTCCAGCACCTGGCGGTTGCCGTTGATTGAGCAGTAAGGGATAGCGTCGGCATGGCCATCGATGTTAAACGTGATGAGGCTGCACGGTGCCTCGTTGTTATAGAACATGTCATTGAGTTCCATGGGATAGTCGGCATAATTGACCACCCAGCAGTAATAGGGCCTCGTGCCGTCCACGATCTTGTAGCCCATGTTGGGAATGACCTGGGGGAGCGTGGTGGCCATACCGTTCCATCGCACACCGGGAATTGGCTCCATCACCAGGTTACCGTCACGATAGTAAAAGCTCTCCCACGTCGCCGGTTCACCAGTCGATGAGTTGAAGCTCATCCCCACCCCTTGGGTATCGAACACGACATATATCTTAGCCAAGCCGGTATTCGTCTCGGGGGTCACCTCGATAACATGATGATTTCCCACACCAGTAAACGTTACCTGACCGCTCGCCGACAACAAAGCCAGCGCGGCCGCCATGAGTGAAAAGATTCTCCTGTTCATAGTGCGCACTAGGTATTTCTTATACATTATAATATTATAACGCAAGCACCGCCCCGCTTATTGCCCTGACCGGGAAAACATGGCAGAACAATCTACCATGAGAGGTGCTGCAATGGGGATCACGCCACGGTTATGACAAGATGTAGTCGATGACGGCGTTGATGTCGGCAATGGTTACCTCGCCGTCACCGTTCACGTCTGCCCGGCCATCATAGGTATCAGGCGCTCCCTGAATGACGTTGATAATGCAGTTCACATCGGCGACGTTCACC
>JAFTFA010000035.1 GCA_017449785.1 Muribaculaceae bacterium
GATTGATCAAAAGAGAGAACGTGCCCATCAGCTCTCATTGATGATGAGTGTAATTGCTGCCATAATACTATTAGCCCTAGTCTTGTTGGTGCGTAGCTACCTCAAACAACGCAATTATATCAGACATCTGTATGAAAAAAATGTGCAGTTGTTGGCGACAAGCGAGGTCATCCCCCAGTCGACCGTTGTGGGCTCTGTCGAACCCAATGAATTGCATGATGAATCTGCTCCTAAATACCAGGGTACAACTCTAGACCAGGAGAGCAAGGAACGCCTCTTTGCCCAAATTAAGCAGGTAATGGGTAATATGAGCGTTATTTGCCAGCCCAATTTTTCATTACTGAGTCTTGCTGACCAGGTGGGAAGCAACTATAAATATGTCTCCCAGGTGGTCAACGAGTATTATGGCAAAAGTTTCAAGCAGGTGCTCACTGAACAGAGGGTCCGTGAGGCCTGTCGCCAACTTAATGATACCGAACAATTTGGTCATCTGACCATAGAAGCCATTGCCGCCAATCTGGGATTCAATTCAAGGAGCAATTTTACGGTTACGTTCAAGCGAATTACAGGCATATCTCCTTCAAAATTCTTGAAGATGGCGAAGGAAAAAAGTGGAGCGTAGGTCACCGGTAAGCACTCAAATCACCCGTTAAACCGTGATATTTGGTTCTGTTTCACGGAAACAGAACGCAGGCGCCGGCCTTTTTCTTGCACAGGGAAAAGGCCGGCGCTAATTTTGCGATAGAATTATTCGGCGGATATTTTCAATTTCAATAGAGTCGAATCTTTTCGTTTAGATCTTATTGCCAAGCATGCCATTTGATAGCGACATTGCCTGCTACTGTAACTCTAAATTTGTTCAACCAAAATAACCACCTTATTAACCAGTTTTTTTGAATATACTTTAAGCAGTAATGTAATGGGGCAGGAGATGTCACAGCCACAAGGAATGACTATCCAGGTGACTACCTATACCGATGGTACCGTAAGCAAGACCAAGGTGATAAAATAATATGTTTGAGTAAGAAAAAACAATATTATGTATTAACTAACTAATTATTAACTATTTAAACAATTATTTATGAAGAAACTATTATTTTTGACTTTTGCTATTGCGGTTGCAATGCTGAGCATGGGAGCCAATGTTGATTTAGAGACGGCCAGGTCCAGTGCTCAAAGGTTTGCTGCCTCCAAGATGTCCAATGGCAGTTTGATGAGTGCATCAAACATTGACATGAAACTGGTGCAACAGGAAATGAATAGTGTGAATCAGGGTAATGCAGTGTATTACATTTTTAACACTGCCGATCATTTCTACATCATTTCAGGTGACGACCGTGCGCCAGAGGTGCTTGCCTATGGTGACCGTCCGTTGGATGTGAAACGCATTCCTTCCAACATGCAGCACTGGCTAAACAATTACAAGGGCCAGATGGAGTACCTGCAGTCACATCCCGAACTGGTCATTAACAAGCCGCTGAAAGAGGGCCCCAGCCGTGTCGCAAGTGTGGCCCCGCTGCTCACGGCCAAGTGGGATCAGATGGAACCCTACTACAACCATTGCCCTGTGTATAACGGAAAGTTCTGTGTTACTGGTTGCCCTGCCACTTCGTTGGCAATGGTGTTCTATTACTGGAAATATCCTGTAGGCCCCACTCCTGCTGTTTCGGGTTACGACAGTTACGATTTCCAAGTCGAGCCTCTGCCTTCCATCACCTTTGATTGGGACAATATGATTGACGACTACCTGAATGGTTATACTGATGCCCAGGCCGATGCTGTGGCTTGGTTGATGCGTTACATCGGTCAGGAAGAGGAGATGGATTACTCCCCAACCGGCAGTGGTGCCTATGGTAGCGATATCTTGCGTGCAGTGAAATTCTTTGGTTACAACTCCAGTATGGCTCAACTTTACTACAAGTATTCCTACAGCGACAGTCGCTGGGTTGGCATGATTCAGGAGGAGTTGGCGAACAACCGCCCCATTGTGTATTGTGCTTCCGATAGTAATGCTGGTGGCCATGCCTTCAATGTCGATGGCTATGATTCAACCAACGATACCTACCACATTAACTGGGGTTGGAGTGGCGATGGCAACTGCTATTGCGTGCTCAATGACTTCACTGTCGGTCACTACACGTTCGATGACAATCAGCATATGATTATCGGTATCCAGCCTCCTTATATGGGACCGACTATCGTGCCCAGTGTCAAGAATATGGCTATCGAGTCCTATGCCGAGAAAACTGCTACCGATGTTCTCATGGTTTACGGCTATTATCTGGAGAATGACGTGACGTTGACATTGAATGATCCTAATGGCGTCTTCTCGATTGATGCTGACCATGTGTCGTTGAGTGATGCGGATGCTGGCAAAGACATCAATGTGACCTATTCTCCCCAGGAACTGGGTACGCACAGTGCAACCATCACTATGCACAGCGAGGGGGCTGAGGATGTGGTGGTTAACTTGACGGGTACCTCTATCTTTGAAACTCATAATCCCGTAATGCTCGATGCAAATGAAGACTATATCAAATTAACCGAATTCCGTGCCGATTGGACAGACGAGACGCCTGCTAAGAATGTGGAGAGTTATACCTTGGAGGTGAAGAACAAATCGATTATTATGGAGTTGGGCGAGGCCGACTTCAGTGACTGCTATTATCAGGGCTCTAGTGTCATTTCACATTGGCAGGATTACTTCCCTGAGGGTTGGGTTTACAATGGAGATCAGTTATTTACTGGAAACGGTTGCATCCAGTTGGACTCAGAGGGTGAAATTCTCACACCCGAGTATGATCTGGCTGGCTATGACAAGATTACCGTTAAGATGAATGCCAAGAGTTATAACTCATGGTATCACTCAGGTATTACGATCTCGACCAGTCTCCAGTCAATTCACGTTGATCTGGAACCCAATTTTACCGACTACGTGTTTGTGCTTGACTGTGCCGACGTAGACCAGGTGGCCATCAAGGGTGATAATTATCCGAACGACTATGGATCGATCGCAAACATCCAAATCCTAGCAGGTGATGCTAGCGAGCCTTCAAAACTCAAAGCCGTCAACGAGGAAGGAGATGCCGATTATCGCTTGATTACCGGTATTACCCCCGACAAGTTCTACACCGTTAAGAACCTGACTGCCGGTGGCACCTTCTTCTTCCGTGTGAAGGCCCATTACACCGACGACACCTGGAGCCCCTGGAGCAAGGCCAAGACCGTTGTCCTGCATGATGAAGGAATCACCTCAGTCGCAGACGTGAAGGTCGAGCACGAGGTGGCGGGGGTGGAATACATCAACCTGGCAGGCCAGCGCAGCGCGAAGCCGTGGCAAGGTGTCAACATCGTCGTCACACGCTACACCGACGGTATAACCCGGAGCACCAAAGCTATCATGTAGGAGAGTTTTCCGCTTCGGTCTACTATGCCTCGCCCACGGCGAGGCCACAAGCAAACAACAAAATGAGGGTGTGTCAAAATTCTGGCATGCCCTCTTGTTATAACATGCTGTAAAACATATAACAAAGCCTCTACTTTCCCAAGCGGAGGCTTTGTCATGTCAAAAAGTTTTAGTAACTTTGTGACAATCAATAAAATAAATAACGTGAGTTCGACGAAAATAATCAAAAGAGAGTGAGCTGGTTATCTAGTTCTCGGTCTAATTGCAGCATCGGTTTCTTCGGGAAGAAACAATATGCCGCTATTCCTCCCATGAGGTTGTTGACAAAATTGTGAAAAGATCGGTGCCTTGAATGCTCGATCTGTGCCATGTTTTTCAACTCGTCGTTGACCGATTCTATTATGGCCCGTTTTCTGAGCAGCACTTTGTCGGACACGGTCATCAAAGAGTTCTTCATCTTGTTTTTCAGCTTGGTTATCAGTTGAATGCCATCAATAAAGAGTTTGCAGAACAGATCTTTGCTGATGTATCCCCGATCACCGATGAGCTTGCCGTACAGCTCCTCGGTGAACCGTTGTACCTTCAAGGGTTCGCGGTCATCCACATTGCCTGGCGTGAACATGAAGTTGACGATCTCGCCCATCTCGTTGCAGATGATGTGCAGCTTGAACCCATAGAACCAGCCCACAGAGCAGTGCCCTCTCCGGGCGATACCCTTGAATGTCCTGTGCTGGAGGATGCGCTGGTTCTTGCATACCCTCAATGGAGTGCTGTCGATGAAACTTATACCTGTGCATTTGCCCATCAGAACATGTTTCACTAGAACAGCGAGTTTGACAACTGCCCGTCTCTCCAGCTCAACAAACCTGTTGTAAGACACGACTTTAGGAAACAGATGACACATGTGCCTGCACACGTGATGAAGATAGAAGTGTTTCAGGCATCGATACCCGGAATCATGAAACAGTATGAGAATTGTCATGATTTCAGAATCAGACATCATGCCATCGCGATGATACTTGCGTTTTTTTGTCATCTCGCCACTTGTCATGGCATTTTGCTCAACAGTTTTGTCAAAAACTTTGCTGAAATCATCACACATTGAAAAAATTTCTATAATTTTGTCTTCAGGAAACATAGCGGTTGTTTTTATTGTTTTTTTTTAGCACTACAAAATTACTAAAAATACCGCTATTTTCCTATTTCTCAATCAATTAAAATTCATCGAACTCACGTTAAATTATTACAGGGAGACCGTTCGTCATCCCTGCGTCAAGGCTGTAGGGACGGCACCCCTGTGCCGTCCGCCTCGACATAAGGTATTGTTGTTTGGATAAAATGCTCACGCTCGGCCATCAGCGAGCCAGCTCGCATGGCACTCGCTTAATCGCATTTTTGGATTAAATGCTCACGCTCGGCCATCAGCGAGCTAGCTCGCATGGCACTCGC
>JAFTFA010000036.1 GCA_017449785.1 Muribaculaceae bacterium
GAGCAGGGTGCCGTCCTTTCTCGGGATGGATTTGCCATGAAGACTTCTGATGGGCAGGTGCATCCTGTGCCTCAGATGCTTTTTGATCGGTTATCTTTTTCCAATATTACCCTATTATTGCATGTGGATGATGATGTGCAGCGTTCTTTCTATGCTATAGAAGCCATGAGGGGGCCCTGGAGTTATCGCGAACTGAAGCGGCAGATAGATTCCAACTATTTTGAACGGAGTGGATGGAGCAGGAAACCGGAATTGCTGGCCGAGGTGGTCAATGATAAAGCCGAGATTGCAACCTTCAAGGAAGAAATCAAATCACCATTCACGTTTGAATTTTTGGGCCTTTCCTCGCGTGATGTGTTGGAAGAATCAGATTTGGAGCAGTCGATCATCACCCATTTTCAGGATTTCATGCTTGAGCTTGGGATGGGCTTTTGTCTTGAAGCGCGCCAAAAGAAGATGTTGATAGACAGTAGATATTATAAGGCAGACCTAGTATTCTATCACCGGATTTTGAAATGCCATTGCATCGTTGAATTAAAAGCCCATCGATTGGATTATTCTGATGTGGCGCAACTGAACATGTATATTGAGTATTATCGGTTACACTATATGCGGCCAGACGATAATCCTCCTTTTGGAATATTACTTTGTACAGAATATGGTCAAGAAATGGTGCAGTATTTGGCCCCATTTGTCGATCCTCAATTGTTTGTGGCAAAATATGAATTGGAACTTCCTAATAAACAGAAGATCACTGATTTCTTGATGAGGGAGAACCGCAAGTGATTATAATAATGAGACAAGGAATGATGAAACGTCAATTGCTTTTTTTACTGGCATTGTTGCCGCTGCTGCTGGCGGCCCAGGTGGGCGACCTGCCGCGCAGCACGCCTGCACGCGAGGGCGTGAGCACCCAAGCGGTCATCAACATGATGGACTCGCTGATGGCGCTGCCCGATTGTGACATACACCACGTGATGGTCCTGCGCCACGGCCGTGTGATCGCCGAGATGCACCCTGCGCCCTTCCGCGCCGAGGACAGCCACACGCTCTACTCGGCTAGCAAGACGTTCACCTCGCTGGCGGTGGGCATCGCCATCGGCGAGAACCTGTTGCGCCTTGATGACCGTGTGGTGACCTTCTTCCCCGACAAGCGCCCCGACACCGTCAGCGACAACCTGGCGGCGATGACCATGCGTGACCTGCTGATGATGGCGTCGGGCATCAAGCCCGACTGGGAGATGCGCGACCTGGAGGGGGCCGACTGGATCAAGGTGTGGCTGGCCAAGCCGTGCGACGAAGCACCGGGACAGCATTTCCAGTATGACTCGATGTGCACCTTCATGCTCAGCGCCATCGTGCAGCGCGTGACGGGGCGCACTCTGCTGGACTACCTGAACCAGAAACTCTTTGGCCCCATGCACATCACCCAGGTGGATAGCGAGATGAGCCCCGACGGCATCAGCACGGGCGGCTGGGGCATGCGCGTCCCGGCCGAGACGATGGCCAAACTGGGCCTGCTGCTCATGAACAAGGGTCGCTGGAATGGACAGCAACTCGTCAGTGCCGACTATATCGAGGATGCCTGTTCGCCCCACGTCTATTACAAGGGCCGTAAAGAGACCGACGCGCCCACCGACGGCAACCAGGGCTATGGTTACCAGATATGGCGATGCAAGTGGCCTGGGGCCATCCGTGCCGACGGTGCCTTCGGCCAGTACTCGGTAGTGGTGCCCCAGGAGGAACTCGTCGTGGTCATCCTGGGCATGATCCCCAATGGTCATCCCGAGTTGGCCTGCATCTGGAACCAGTTGATGCCGGGCGTGAGGAGCGTTGAATCCCTGCCGGCCGAGAAGAAGCTGCAGGCGCGCTTGGAGAAATTGTGTGCCACCGCCGCCTTGCCGCTCCCGCAGGGCAAGCAACAGACCAAGCGGGGCGAACAGATTGCCGACATGGTCCTTCACCTGGATGCTAACCAGCATGGCTACAAGCAGCTGGCAATCACCGGCGACGGCGCGTTGCGCATCACCCACAGCGATGGCACTGTCGATTGCCTAGCTAGCGGCTATGGCAAGTGGCGTTATACCTTGATGAACGGCTTCCCGCCCTATTCCATCAACGCGGTGAACCGCATGCGCGACCTCAGGCATGACTTCGTGGCCGCGTCGGCCTATGCCTGGACGTCGCCCGCGACGCTCGAGGTGCGTGTCTATTATGTCAACTGGATTTGCTCCACGACCTTCACCATCGACTTCGACAGATGCGAGGTGACCATGTGTGACAACTTCCCTGGTTCCAAACCCGAGACGATCCATTTCACGGGATCAAGGATGTAGCGTTTCCATGAGGTTGAGGTATCGTTTACTGGTCATCGGCCTGCTGCTGAGTGTCTGCCAGGCCACCTGGGCCCAGGTGGGCGAATTGCCGCGCAGCACGCCCCAGGCCGAGGGCGTGGATCCCGAGCTGCTCTATCAATTCTACGGCAAGATTACCACCTTGCCCCACGTTGATGTGCATCACTTGATGGTGCTGCGCCATGGCAAAGTCATCGGCGAGCTGCACGCGGCGCCCTACCAGGCCGAGCACTTGCACACGCTCTACAGCGCGAGCAAGACCGTCACGGGCCTTGCTGTGGGCCTTGCTGTCGATGACGGGTTGCTCTCGGTCGATGACAAGGTGTCCAAGCACCTGCGCGACAAGATGCCCGCCGTGCTGTCTCCCGCGCTCGACAGCCTGACGGTGCGCAACCTGCTGATGATGGCATCGGGACGGCTCGAGGACCTGAGCATCTTTCTGGGCGACGAGGACTGGTTGACGGCGTGGTTCAAGGGCGACTTCCACCAGGTGGGCCAGCAGTTCCACTACGACTCGATGTGCACCCATGCACTTGCCGTCATCGTGACCCGCTTGACGGGCAAGTCGCTGCTGGAGTATGTCAGGGAACGCATCTTCACGCCGATGCACATCACCCTGGCCGACTGGGAACTCGCGCCCGACAGCGTCGAGACGGCGGGGTGGGGGCTGCGCCTCCAGCCCGAGAGCGAGGCCAAGTTGGGCCTGCTCATGCTGCACGGCGGCAAGTGGAACGGCCGGCAACTGGTCAGCGAGCAATGGATCCATGACATGACACAGCGCCTCATCAGCACCCGTCAGGGCCCCGAGCCCCGGTACTCGTGGAGCCAGCGGCTGGTGAAGTTCCTCAGGGGGCTGTGGCACACGATACGCTCGTGGTTCACGGGCTATAATGTCGATGACTACTATCTGGGGTATGGCTATCAGACCAAGTCTATCCAGTTCCCGCGGGTCGAGGCTTTCTTTGCCACGGGATATGGCGGCCAGCTCATCTATGTGGTCCCCAAGTTGGACATGGTGCTGGTCGTCAATGGCCGTGCCGCTGAATATGGCGACGAGCTCAACACCATCTATTACCAGTTGCTGGATCCCATCATCGGCGGCACGATGCCCGATGGCACGACGTCGCCCGTGACCTCGCTGGCCATCGCCTTGCCCCAGGGCGAGGCGTCCCACCCGACGATGGAGCCCCGCCTGTTTGAGAGCAGCATCGAGCTCGAGAAGAACCTGCTGGGTATCACGTCCATCCAGGTCAGCCCCAGGGGCAGTGACCGCCTCTTCACGATGACCGACTGGCGCGGCCCGTTGCAGGCCGTTGCCGCCTGCGGTGAGTGGCGCATCACGACAGGTGACCAGCGGCCCATCTACATCATGGAGAGCCGCGAGCAGCTCGTGGGCACACGGCGGCCCTTTACCAGCGCGGCGGCCTATGCCTGGCAGGGCGACACGCTCGCGCTGCGTCTCGACTGGCTCGACGGTGGCGACAACCGCCGGTTGAGGATGGCCTTTGACGGCGACCGGGTGACCATCCTGGCCAATGACAACTACGACCCCCTCATCACCGACACCATCCATGGCCAGCTCATCAAGAGATAAAAGATAAGAGAGAGAAGATACTCCTCTCTCCTCACTAAGAAGAAATGCGTGACATTACCGACATAGCAGACGTCAAACGCCGTTTCCTGGGCCACTTGACCCTGGAGAAGGGCATGAGCCAGAACACCGCCGTGGCCTACAGCGACGACGTGGACAAGCTCACCCGTTACCTTGCCAGCAGCGGCATCGGCATCGAGCATGCCACGACCGATGATCTGGAACGCTTTGTCTGCACCTTGCAGGACGTGGGCATCCAGCCCCGGTCCCAGGCGCGCATCATCAGCGGTGTGAAGAGCTTCTACAAGTTCCTGCGCATGGAGGGCTACATGGACAGCGACCCCACCGAACTGCTGCTCACGCCCAAAATCGGCCGTCATCTGCCCGAGGTGCTCACCATCGCCGAGATTGATGCCATGATCGACTGCATCGACATGTCTAAGGCCGAGGGCCAGCGCAACCGCGCCATCATCGAGACGCTCTACGGCTGCGGCTTGCGCGTGAGCGAACTGGTGACCCTCAGGCTCTCGCAGCTCTATGTCGAGGAGCGTTACGTCATCATCCAGGGCAAGGGCAACAAGCAGCGCCTGGTGCCCATCTCGCCCGTTGCCATCGAGCAGATTGGTCTCTACTTGGAGCAGACGCGTTCCCGTCAGGTGGCCAAGAAGGGCAGCGAGGACATCCTGTTCCTGAACCGCCGTGGTGCTATGCTCACGCGCCAAATGATTTTCCACATCGTCAAGCAGCTGTGCCAACTGGCAGGCATCCGCAAGGTCATCAGCCCCCACACCCTGCGCCACAGTTTTGCCACCCACCTGCTCGAGGGCGGCGCCAACCTGCGTGCCATCCAGCAGATGCTCGGCCACGAGAGCATCACCACCACCGAA
>JAFTFA010000037.1 GCA_017449785.1 Muribaculaceae bacterium
ACCTCCCATCGAGCCCACCGATGCTCCTGCCGAGGACAAGGAAGATCCCACCCGCTTCATGCCGAAGTAAGTTTCCATTACAGGAAAGACAAGTCTATTATACACTATATTATAGAAGAAAGACAATGCCACCAACTGGGGCGTTGTCTTTCTTTTGTCGTTCTAAAGCCACCTGGATTCACATGCCAAGAGGCGCGAATCAAGGTTGTTACGGGGTCACTCGACGGGATGGTGCATGTCGATGCGCTTGAAGGTGAGCGGCGTGGTCACACGCAGGGTGTGCTTGCTGGCGCCATAGAAGAGCACACGGCCACCCAGCACGTCATAGTTCTGCAACACACCATGCACGTTGGAGAAGACCATGTTGTCCATGTGGATGTAATCCTGGTCGAGATCGACGCTGTGCAGCAGCGCCCAGCGGCCCGCAAACTCGCCCTGCCACAGCAGCTGCCAGTCGGGGTCCACGGCCGACGACGGTGCCATGTTGATCAACTCGTTGTAGTAGCCGGTGAAGGTGCTGTCCTTGGTATTGAAGTTATAGGACATCTCGATGTAGTGGACACTGTCGGCAAATTGATAGATCCACTTACCCTCCATGAACTTGTGGTAATGATGCTGCAACTCGACGGTCTCGAGCGTCGTCCAGTCGGTCTCGATGACCTCATGGTCGCCCTCACATGACACGAGCGACATCATAGCGATGGCACAGGCCAACGTCGCCATTAACACCTTTATTTTCCCCATAATGACTGATCAGTTTTAAAAAAAGATATATCCTTATCATTAAAACGCAGGCGAGGCAAGAATATTGCCATCGCCCGCTTTTTTCAGTTCGACAAAGTCGATTGACATTTCTATTATTCAAGTTTCTAAAGCAGCTGCGCAACTGTAGTAACTTGAGGTGAAGAGTGTAGAGAAGGGCTCAACCTCCAGCTCATACTGATAAGCCCATGAAAATTTCTCTTCACTACTCACTACTCTCTACTCCCTACTCTTTAAGTTTCTGAAGTGCTAAGCACTTCAGAACTTGAATCAATTACCCATGCCGCCGGCGGGCGTGTTGCCGGTGTTGCCCGACTGCTTGCCGCTGCCGATGAGGTCATCGTTCTCGATGCTCTTGTCGGCCTTCTTGACACGGGCCGAGAGCGAACCGAAGCGGTAACTGATGTTGATGCCGAAGCGGCGCGCCTGCTGCTCGTAGCGGGTCCAGCCCGTCACGTCGCCCTGGGTGATATAGTTCTTCATGCTCATGTACTTGCCGCTGAAGGGCACCACGGCCTGCAGTTGGACAGTGAGGCGGTCCTCCTTGAGGAACGAGCGCTGCAGGCTGAAGCCGTAGAAGAACACCGTGCCCATGCGGCCATACAGGTCGTTGATGCCGCCACCCCACATGCCGGCGAAGCCCGACAGCTGCAACTTCCAGGGGAGGAACTGGGTGACGTTGGCAAAGAAGTTGCCGCTCACGCGGTCGTTCTTCAGACCGAGCTCCTTGCTCTTGTAGTAATTATAGCCGATGGAGCCGTTGAGCATCAGGTTGGTCTTGGACAGCGGCATCCACTGCACGAAGGCCGACAGCGTCGTCGAGTAGGTCTTGAGCGTGTTGGCATAGGTCGATACCTGCACCAGCCCGTCGGCCCACTTGACGGCACCGATGCCGTTGTTGCTGAACTGGAACTGGGGCGTGACATTGAAGGTCAGCTTGGGACCCACGCGCATGTAGGTCATGCTCACCGAGTGGTAGTGGACGCTGCCCAGGTCAGTGTTGCCATAGGAGCGGCTCGTGGGGCTCTCGATCACGGTGGGATTCAGGTAGCTGATGCCAGGGCGATTGATGCTGGCCGCATAGGACAACTTCAGGCTGTTGGCAAAGTTGAACTTGTAGTGCAGGCTGGCACTGGGCACCAGGTCGTTGAGGTGGGCCTCAAAGGGCGCCTGGTCACCGCCGGGATAGGTGGCGCGCAGGTAGCTGTGCTCGTAGCGCAATCCGGCACGGGCACTCCAGGGGCCGCTGGTGAAGGTGTAGCTCAGGTAGGCAGCGCCCACCTGGGTGACATGCCTGTAGCGCATGTCGGTGTCATCGTCGGTGCCCAGGTAGTCCAGCACATTGTGGCTGCGGTTCAGGCGATAGATGTACTTGCCACCGGTCTCGAGCTTGTGCTTGTCGGTCAAGGGGCGCGTCCAGTCGAGCTGCACCGTGTGCTCGTTGAAGTCTTCCTTGCCGTCGGAGTCAATGCCGTAGTAGGGCACCGGCAAGTTCTCGTTGTCGGTATATCTGGAGTTATCCTTGTTCTTGTTGTGCCATGCCGAGAGCATATAGCTCAACGTGATGGTCTCGCCCTTGCGGCGGGTGCTGCGCTGGTAGTCGATGCGGCTGTCCAGGCTGTAGCTGTCGGCGCTCGTGTGGTTGCCCACCCCGTAGCTGTAGAGGGGCTCGCGGGCCGCATTGCGCATGATGCTGCTGGAGGTGCCGTCGCCACCGTAGTTATAGGCAAATCCGCCCAGCGAGAGCGATATCAGGTCCAGGCTGTCGGGCTCCCAGCTGGCACTCAGGTCACCAAAGTGTACCGTCATCTTGTCCACGTCAAAGATGCCGTCGCTCATCAGCTCGGCACCGCTCTGGGTGTACCGGTTCAGGGTCGAGGTCCTGGTGCTCTGGCCCTTGCCCGCGTAGTGGTGGATGCCGTAATCGAGCGACATCACGACCTTGTCGAGCTGGGTGGTCAAGTTCAACGATCCACCCACCGAGCCCATGTGGTCGGCCCTGGCCGATGCCATGCCCGACACGCCCTTGAGGGCCGAGTTGTCGGCCATGACGATGTTGAGGATCACGGTCGTGCCCTCGGCGTCATACTTGGCGCCCGGCTCGGTAATGACCTCGATGCGCTTGACGCTGCTGGCGGGCATGGCCTTGAGGATGTCCTTGGCGTTGCGCGAGAGCGAGGGATCGGGATGCCCGTTGCGGAAGATCTTGAAGTTGGTCTGGCCATTGACGCGTATCTCGTCGCTGGCATCGACGCTGACCATGGGCACCTTGCGCAGCATGGTGAGCACGTTGTTGGTCTTGCTGTCGGCATCATCGGCGATGCTGTAGCCGATGCGGTCCACCTCCTGCTTGATGAGCTGTCGCTGGGCGGTGACTTCCACCTCGCCCAGCTGGATGTTGTCAAACACGCTCAGCAGCGAGTCATTGACCCAGTCCTCATCGCCGCCGACCGGGGCCGGCACCTCGCGGGTGAGTCTCAGCGAGGTGGAGTAGCCCATCTGGCTGTAGGTTCCCTCCAGGACGTTGCCGCCCTGGAGCGTCGCCTTGTAGTTGGCACCGATCTCGGGGACATCGATGTTGAGTTTATCGCCGTCGGCCTTACCCTTGGCCTTGATGCCGAAGGCCTTCTGCTCGGGCGAGTCGAGCGTGACGGTCAAGCCCTGGTCATCCTGCTGGATGTTGAGCACGATGGGAATGGTGTAGGGGCCAGCCGTGATGTTGCCCTTCCAGGCACCATTGTAGTCCTGGGCCATGGCGGCAAGGGCGCTTACCATCACGGTGATGGCACATAATAGTCTAGATACTGTGGCAGATCGTTTCATAAAAAAATCTATATATCCGGATTTAGTTTGGTTATTGTTTCTATCTGTTGGACGCTACGATCCTCGAAAAAGTTGCAAAATTAATGATTATTTTTCTAATTCACACCATCGGCGGACATTGTCTTCAAGTTCCTGGGCTCGCCGATAGGAGGACGTTTTATCCTGAGTCACCCAAAGGATAAACGCGATGAGCGCTATAAAGATGATGCCAATGACGCTCGAGACAACGCCTGTCGATTGATAAATGATGTCCACCAGGATATAGAGGGACACCAGGATGAACATCAGCCAGCCTGAAAGCCTCATACGTTTCCTGTAGCGCTCAATGCCTGTGAGCTGCTGCTCACGAGTCACATTCTTGAACTTACCGGCCCAGAGGAGATCCATCAGCGAGATAATCATGAACACAAGCGCCGTGAACGAGAGGACAAGCATCTTGTAACCGACATGACGCTCAATCACTGCATCTGAAAGAGCAAGCCACTGATTAAAAGTGATGATGGCAAGGGCCAGGCCGATGCTCCATCTTGAGTTCTTGATGATCCTGGCCAAAGCCTGGTCAATGCGCTTGCTCAACTCTTGCTTGGTATCGGCGATATGATTATTGTTCTGTTCCATAACTTTATCGTTTTTTTGTTTGTTTCTACCCATTAGACGCACAACGTGTCCAAAAGCTACAGAAGAAAACACTTTTTTTCAAGGGAACCTCACGCCAAGACGCTTTTAGATGGAAGACAATAAAGGCAACAAGGACAATGCCATCAGGAACAGGGCGGATTTAAAAACAGCGGCGAGGCACCCGTGTGGCTCGTCGCTGTTATTGTGGTGGATGAATGGTTCTATCTATCTTTATTTAAGTTTCGCAAGTTGTTGACTTGCTCACTGATTCTTCTCGTTATAGAGCAGTGGCACGAATCAATTTCCCTTGAGCAGCATGTTGATGAGCGTGGTGACGTCGCTGATGTTCATCTGGCCGTCGCCATTGGCATCACCGGCAGCGGGAGCGACATTGTCCTCGGCCACAATGCTGCTGAACTGGCTCCAGAAAATTGTGGTTGACCTGTAGCTGTCGAGCACGGCGGGATAAACGTGGAGGGTGGCAATGGAATAGCAATCAAAACAGCGCTTGTGGAATAGATATGGCGGCGTAGCGGCCTTGCACGTCACCGAGGTCAATGCGCTGCAGCCCGAGAACGCAAACTCGCCGATATCTCTCATACCGCTGCCCATCTTCACATCGGCCAAAGCCGAGCAATCGGCAAAGGCCCTCTTGCCCAGGGTGGTAACATAGTCCCCCAGCGTGACACGGGTCAATGACGTGCACCCCTGGAAGGCACAGTCCCCGATTGTGGTAACATAGGCTCCGATGTTGACGCCCGTCAAGCCAGTACAGTCGCGGAAGGCGTTGTCGGCAATGCCGTTCACCATATAGGTCTCGCCATTATGGGTCACCGTGGTGGGGATGGTAACTACTCCGCCATAGGTATTAAATACCGCCGTCTCGCTGCAGACGCTCACCTTGTCATCAGCAGTGATCTTGTAGAAGATGCCGTCCTCCTCAAAGTCGTATAATTGAATTGCAGTCGGCTCTCTCACCTCAAACATGAGAACAACCGTTTCGCTCTGTTCTTTATTCTCAGCGATGGCATAGGCTTCAATCTGATAACGCCCGAAAACGGTAAAGCATAATGGTCCACCATCGTAAAGCATCCAATCGGAGTATTCGGAGTATCCATAATCAACAACTTGGTACCTGTAAAAGATTTGCGCATCATCTTCTTCAGACGGAGTTATTGTAACCAACACATAGTTTGATCCATCAGCAGGTAGGACTTCTTCGTAACTGATGATCGGAGTTGCAGTTATCTCTCTCGGCAGTGCTTGAACCAATACTGTGAAGCAAGCCATCTCGCTTCGCTGCATTCCGGGCACATCAACATAGGCCAACAAAGTGTATTCATTGTCTTCATCATATGCTCGAGATAAAGCAATAGGATTATCTACTTCTTGATCGTCAAAAAACATGTGCACCACACCTTCGGGATAAATAGAATAGGCCCCGACAACCACACGATCAAACTCATATTCCACATAAAACTCCGGTGGATCGGCAACTAGCCTTGGGGCCAGGACATAAGTGGCATAGGCCCCTGACGGCATCAAGTCCAGACCATTCCCCTCGGCGGTCGCCCACACCTCAATGTTCAATTCAGTATCCTGTCGCTCAAGAAAAAATGGCAATCCGACTCTTCCTATATTCTCACCGTTAATCGAGATATCACACGAGACCGGGCCTTGGCCGAGAACGTTAATTTCCAGACCGTCATCCGTCTCGGTGAAAAGGATGCTTGGTTCGGGGACCGGGGTGAACTTAACGACGGTGAACTCATGAACTACCAATTCGCTGACCTGCTTCCCGTCGGCCTGGGCCGTCGCTTTCACCAGGCATCTATAGTTATCGACATCGTTGCGCTGCACGTCGATCGAGTACGTGTCATTGACCTGCACGTCGGCAATAACGCCATAGGTTACCCAGGATTCAATTCCTGGCTCAGGCGAAGTAATCACCTGGACACTCAACAGGCCGTCGCCATTGACTGTAACTGTGTATCCAGGTCCTTGCTCCGTGACAGTAATTACAGGAGCATCGGTCACATCAGCCTTCTGGGCCATGGCGGGCAAGGCCAGCAAGGTTGTCAATAATAAAAAGTAAAATATACGTTTCATAACAATGCAATTTGGTTAAACATATTAATAATCAGGTACAAACAAAAACAAAAATAGTCAATATTTAAAGGAAAACGAAGATTTTGACGGCTATTTGTGCGTTTTCCTGAATTTTTGGTCCAAATTGTCTAATTTTTTTACACTCCCATCCCCTAAAACAGTAGTTGGCAGCATTTTGCCGTGTGGACGGCCCGCGGCTTTCGCGGCATGGCCGTTGCGGGTTGGCACGGGATTTGCAGGATGAGACATGTGGAAGTGAATTAACCATTTACAAAAAAACAGATTAATGCGTATGATACTATCGACAACATCCCAGATCGAGGGATACAACATCCGTGAGTACAAGGGCATCGTGACCGGCGAGACCATCATCGGCGCCAACTTCATGAAGGACCTGTTTGCAGGCATCCGCGACATCGTGGGCGGCCGTTCGTCCAGCTACGAGAAGGTGCTGCGCAAGGCCAAGGACACCGCCATGGAAGAGATGATCCAGCGGGCCCAGGAGATGGGCGCCAACGCCATCGTGGGCATCGACATCGACTACGAGACCATCGGCGAGAGCAACTCCATGCTCATGGTCGCCACCAGCGGCACCGCCGTCGTCATCTAAACGCCACGGATCAGAAGACAAGAAAAGGCAAGAAAGACAATTTATTAGATTGATCTTTCTTGCCTTTTCTTGTGTGTCCTTGTGTCTTCTAAAAAAAACAGCATCGGGAGGCTGTTGTTTTTCTTCTGCTGGAGGTCAGCCTGCAACTGCTTGATGGCGGCCTTGAAGAAGAAAGCTATCAGATGCTCATCGGTTCCTCAGTCCGCTTTGCCCTCAAGGCGGCAATATACTGCTGCCGGTCTTCCTTGAGGATAATCAATTCGGGCAGATGATGTTTCAACAAGATGAAGTTGGATAACAGGCGCCCCGTGCGACCGTTCCCGTCACGGAAGGGGTGCAGATACTCATAGAAGCCGTGGAATCGTGCTGCTATCACCATCGGGTGGACGGTGCCGTCGGCCATCGTTCTTGCGGTAGATTCCATCAGCCGAGGGACCTGGGCAATCAGTTTTTCGTGGTCGCCAAACAGCGTGTCGCCTGCCGCCATGTCCACCGTGGTGAACTCGCCAGGAACGGCATCAGGCACACGATAGGACAATGTGTTGAGTGTCACCAGGCGATTAAGAGTCTTTATCAGTTCGAGATCAAAGGGGTGGTCCAGATGGTCGTGCATCCACTCGTAGACCTTGAAGTGATCGGCCATCTCCTGACACTCGAGCAGCGTCTTGCCCACGGGATAGTAACCCAAGCCCTGCTCAAACAGTGCCCTGGTGTCATCGACCGAGAACGATGAGCCCTCGATACCGCAACTGTGGCACGAGAAGAGAATCTCGGAGTGCTTCCTGAACTCCAATTCACCCATCGGCTTGGCAACCCGTTCCAGGTACTCTTGAGCCAATTGGTCATATTGCTTTATTTCAGTCTCAAACATTACCCCAAAGGTACTTCTTTATAACCGAAAAACGTTGTTTTAATCGCAATTATTGTTTTCTTTCTACTTGGTGAGCTCGATGATGGTGGTGGCGGTGACGTCGGGGATGGCGACGGGGATGGTGAGCGTGCCGGTGGCCTTGTCATAGGTCACGCCCTGGGCCTTCTTGCCGTTGAGGGTCACCTTGCCGGGCTTCTTGGTCGCCGGTATCACGAGGCGGTAGTCCTTGAAGGGAGCGTCGCCCTCGATGTTGCCGCGGCCCTGGATGGTGATGGTGGTGTGCCTGCCCTGGGGCGTGGCGGTGAAGTGGATCAGGCGGTGCTTGTCACGCGCCAGCGTGCCCGTCGAGTGCAGGTCGTCGTCAAACATCGTGAACGTCGAGGGATGATCGCTGGGATAATAGACGATGTCGAGCTTGTCGGGATTGTAGTCGCCCACGTTCTGCATCTCGTAGTTGGCCTGCGGGATGAAGGCTCCCGCACGGGCAAACAGCGGCAGCACCTCGACGGGGGCGCTGTAGTTGACGGTCGTGTGGCTCTCGTAGCGGCGGTCGGGATGGTTGATGTCCACCCAGGTGCCGTCGGGGAAGGTGATCTCGCGGCTGACGGCACCCTGCTGCAGCACGGGAGCCACCATCACGTCGCGGCCCCACAGGTACTGGTCGGTGATGTGGTCATAGCGGGTGATGTCCATGTCGTCCTCATACATGCCCAAGGGCCTCACCAGGGGCAGGCCGTTCCAGGCGTTGTCATAGGCCAGCGTGTAGTTATAGGGCAGCCACGTGTAGCGCTGCTTGATGAGCCGCAGCGTGAGGTCGCCATATTCCTTGTAGTGATAGGGTTCGGCCTGATAGGTCGAGTGGGTGCGCAGCATGGGCGAGAACAGGCCCAGCTGCAGCCAGCGGATGTAGAGCTCGCCGTCGCGCGGGTTGCGCTGGTCGACGGCAAAGCCGCCCACGTCGTGAGACATGTAGCCCAGGCCACTCAATCCCGAGTTGAGCATGATGGTCACCTGGGGCTGCAGGCCGCCCCACGAGCGGGACACGTCGGTGGACCAGGGGAATACCGAATAGCGCTGCAGGCCCGCCGTGCCGGCACGCATCATGACCATGGGTCGGCGGTCGGGGTAATCCTGCTTGAACATGTCATAGATGATCTTGCTCCACTCGTTGCCGTAGTAGTTGTGGTACTGCTCGGCGGTGAGGCCGTTGTGGTGGCGTATCTCGAGCGGATGCTTCTCGGGCTCGCCCAGGTCGCCCCACCAGCCGGTCACGCCCTCGTCGGTGAGCTGTTTGTAGCGGTCATGCAGCCACCGGCGCGTGGCGGGATTGGACACGTCAAACATGCCGCCCTGGCCCACCCAGATGGTGACCGTGTGGGTCGTGTCGGTGCCGTCGGTCTTGCAGAAGATGCCCTGCGGGTCCAGCAGGCGGTAGTTGTCGATGGCGCGCCCGTTGGTGAGCACATAGGGCTGCGAGATGGTCACCACGTTGATGCCCTGGCGCTTGAAGTCGCTCAGCATCTTGCGGTGGTCGGGCCACTGGTCGCGGTCCCATGCCAGGCGGCCCATGTCCTCCTCCTTGCCATACCAGTAGAGGTCAAACACGATGCCGTCGAGCGGGTAGCCCTCGCGCTTGAGGGTATCGACCACGCCCTCGCTCTCGCGCTGGTCGCGGTAGCCATATTTGCTGGTGATGTAGCCCAGGGTCCACAGCGGCGGCAGTTCCTGGCGGCCCATGAGCCAGGTGAAGTTCTTGACGACGCCCTCGACCAGGCCGTTGCCGTTGATGACATAGTAGGACAACGGCTGCGGCGACGTGGAGGTGTACTCGATGCCCTTGTCGCCCAGATAGAGCGACGAGCGGCAGAAGTCGTCGAACAGCACGCCGTAGCCGCGCGACGAGATCACCATCGGCATGGTGACACCCATCTGACGGGTGCGCTTCTCGCCCATCTGGTAGCCATAGTTCTGGGCGTTGTAGTTGATGAGCGTGTCGCCGACGAGGTTCAGCGAGTAGCCGCGCTCGCCCGCGCCGTAGAACGACTCGCCGCCATGGTGCAGCAGGCTCAATGTCGCCGTGCTGCGGTCACACGGGTCGGTGATATAATAGCCGTTGCGGCTGCCCACCGTGATGCTGCCCATCGTCTTGTCGAGCACCACCTTCATGCCGCTGCCGGTGCGCATGACGCTCATGTCCTCCATTTCCTCGACCTTGACCTCGGCCCTGACGCTCTTGTCCAGCGCCAGCGAGGGCAGGCGTGTGCCGTTCCAGCCGTCGGGCACCACATCGACGCGGACGATGTCCTCGCCCACGGCGGTCACCGTGACCGTCTGGTGGCGGGCCACGTCGTTAAACGTCATCACCTTGGGCTGTCCCATGGCATTCACAGCCAGCATCGTCACAGCAGCCAGTGTCATCAACCTATAAAATTTCATTCTTTCTATTAGTTTAGATGTTATACCGTGACGGCAAAAATACTATAAATCTCTAATAATCACACCATGCATACGCCAAAAAAACTCAACCTTGTCAACATCATGTAGATAGAATGTAAATAACACGTGCAGGATAATCCGCCGTTTTTCACTACCTTTGCCCTCGCAATTTTTTACAGGTAACCCTGACAGATATAAAATATTCAATAGTTGTCCCCGTTGTCTGATAAAAAGCATAGCGACTCAGCGTGAGACTCGATTGACAGAGAACCAAACGACATAATATAACGACAATGGAAGAATTTGAAACCGGCAAGCAGGCGCGACGCCGCACGCGCCCCACCCATGAGCCCGAAATCGTGAGCGAGTTCGGCAAGCTGCCGCCCCAGGACACCTCGATGGAGGATGCCGTGCTGGGCGCACTGATGCTCGAGAAGGACGCCTACAACAACGTGTGCGAGATCCTCAAGCCCGAGGCCTTCTACAACCCGGCGAACCAGAAGATCTATGAGGCCATCCAGTCGCTGGCAGCCAGCGGCAAGCCCATCGACATGCTCACCGTCACCGACCAGCTGCGCTCCAACAAGGTGCTGGACGAGGTGGGTGGAGCCATCCGCATCAGCGAGTTGACCGGCATGGTGTCGAGCGCGGCCAATGCCGAGTTCCATGCCCGCATCGTCGCCCAGAAGTACCTCGCCCGCGAGCTCATCAGCTACAGCAGCCAGGTGCAGGCGCTGGCCTTCGACGAGTCGATCGACGTGTATGACTTGATGCAGGAGGCCGAGGGCAAACTGTTCGAGATCAGCAAGAATACCCTCAAGCGCGACGTCATCCCCATCGAGAACGCCGTGCAGGACGCCATCAAGAAGATCGAGGAAGCCGCCAACCGCGAGAGCGGCCTGAGCGGCCTGGAATCGGGCTACCACCAGCTTGACCGCCTCACCAGCGGCTGGCAGAACAGCGACCTGATCATCATCGCCGCCCGTCCCGCGATGGGCAAGACGGCCTTTGTCCTGTCGATGGCCAAGAACATGGCCGTGGACTACAACACGCCCGTTGCCGTGTTCTCGCTCGAGATGTCGAGCCTGCAGCTCGTCAACCGCTTGATCAGCAACGTGTGCTCGCTCGAGGGCGAGAAGATCAAGAGCGGCCAGTTGACCCAGCCCGAGTGGGAGAACCTGATGACCCGCACGCGCGCCCTGAGCACTGCACCGCTCTTTATCGACGACACGCCGTCGCTGTCCATCTTTGAGCTCAGGACCAAGGCACGCCGCCTCGTGCGCGAAAAGAACGTGAAGATGATCATCATCGACTACCTGCAGCTGATGAATGCCACGGGCATGAAGTTCGGCAGCCGCGAGCAGGAGGTGAGCACCATTTCGCGTAACCTCAAGCAGCTGGCCAAGGAGCTTGACATCCCCATCATCGCCCTGTCGCAGCTCAACCGCAGCGTCGAGACCCGCGCCGTCGATGACAAGATGGGCAAGCGGCCGCAGTTGAGCGACCTGCGCGAGTCGGGAGCCATCGAGCAGGACGCCGACATCGTTTGCTTCATCCACCGTCCCGAGTACTACACCCGCTCCAGCGAGGACGCCGAGGGCAACAACATCAAGGGTATGGCCGAGTTTATCGTCGCCAAGCACCGTAGCGGTGCCACCGACACCATCAAGCTGCACTTCACCAGCAAGTATGCCCGCTTCGAGAACATGGGCGAGCAAGACCTGACCAGCAGCGAGACGACCGTCGAGTCCAAGATGAACCAGGGTTCCACGGCTCCCGCCGCAGCCCCCGCCGACGGCTTCACGCCCCCGCCCCCCAACGTCGATTTCCTCCAGGGCCCCAACGAGGCCCCGACCCCGTTCTGAGCAAATTTAGGTAAAGACTATTAATTGAGAAAAACGAACATGAACGATTTGCAAGATAATCTTAATGCCGAACAGCGTTTGGCTGCACAATTCACCGGAAAGCACTTGATAGTTTTGGCAGGAGCTGGAACGGGAAAAACACGTACTATTATAGCTAGAGCATCCTTTTTGCTCAGTAGTGGAATCTCTCCTTCGCGTATTCTGATTCTTTCTTTCACAAGAAAGTCTGCCCGAGAAATCGTAGAAAGGATTAAAGCCGATTTGTCAGAAAAGTCAACTGAGGGATTAAAAGGACAGACTTTTCATTCATGGTGTATGGATTTAATACAACAAAACAGGAATATCTTTTCACAATCCGATTTCACTCTAATTGACGAGGAAGATCGCGAGTCCTGTTTTAAATTAATATGTGGGAAGAACTTGAAAGATAAAGAAAACCACACTGTTAAAGTAAAAAATGTTGTTGATATTTATTCTTATTGTATTAATACATCAGTGTCTCTTTCCACAGCAATGAGGATTATCTTGTTCGATAATGCCGATATGTCCGATAAGGTTGTTACTGAAAGCATCGAAAAGAATAAACCTATTTATGCAGATCTTATTAGAAAATATATTGTTTATAAGAATAATAGAAGATATCTAGACTATGATGATTTATTGCTCATTGTTGCTCGAATTCTAAAAGCTAATGCAGGAGCAAGGGATTTTATTTCAAAAAAATACGATCATATATTGGTTGACGAGATGCAAGATACAAACCCGCTTCAATACCAGTTATTAAGTTCATTTTATGATAATTGTCATCTTTTCTGTGTTGGTGATGACGCACAATCAATTTATGGATTCCGAGGAGCGGATTTCCAGTCTATGCATCATTTTACAGAAATTGTACCTGATTCAACACAGCAAAAGCTAACTCTTAATTATCGATCAACACAGGAGATACTTGACTTATCGAATTGGCTACTTAAACAATCATCTCTAAACTATGAGAAAGATTTAGTTGCGTTTAGGGGAAAAGGACTTATTCCTCTACTTGTACACTGGGAGAATGAATGGGAAGAAGCTAATGATGTAACAGATCGAATTATTGAAAGTGTGATGAAACGCAATGAACTATATATCGATAATATGGTGCTTTCACGATCTGTATGGGGACTTAAAAAAACTGAAGCGTGTTGTATTAAAAAGAAAATACCCTATGCGATATTCGGAGGTTCTGGACTTATGCAATCTAGACACATTAGAGATCTGGCAGCTCCGCTGCGAATTATTGCTAATTTCCATGATGAGCTTGCATGGATGAGATTTCTCATGCTTTGGCCTGGTATTGGAGAGGTAACTGCGACAAAAATTATTGGGTATGTCATAGATAAAGTAAACCTTGAGGAATGCATTTATACGCTTATGGGTTTAAATATTCCGAAAGAAATATCTGAAACACTTTTAGCTATTAGTAATTTACAATACAATGTTAGTGAAGCTATTGCTGAAGCTCTTCGTGTCATGGAAAAAAGGTTAGCCGAGATTTACAAAGACAATAATTGGGAAAGCAGAAAGAGTGATTTTGAACTTCTTCAGGAAGTTGCATTGGACACTGCGAGTATTGCGGAATTTGTTGCAGAGTACGTACTTGATCCAAAATTAGAAACAACAAGAAAAGGAGGAGGAAAGGATGCAGATCATGTGATCCTCTCAACCATTCATTCTGCAAAGGGCCTTGAGGCAAAAAACTGCTATGTTCTCAATGTATCTACATTCTCATTTCCTAGTAAAAAAGCAATACTTAATGGCGAAGAAAGCATAGAAGAGGAACGTAGATGCCTTTATGTGGCACTCACAAGAGCAAAAGACAGATTATGTGTATATCGAGATATTCACTCCGTACACGCAGATAGTAAAATTCAATCTGAATCGTATTTTCTTAATTCGCTTGATGAAAAACTTGTTCAGAAGGTTGTCCTTCCGCACGCTCAATATTTTGAAGACACATTTTATGAAGGTGAAAAGATCGACATTGATATTTATGACGATTTCGACTTTTCATGATTTTTAGTTGGATTTATAGATAATTATAACCAATTTTCAATGCTTAATTATGAAAATAAATTTAAATGATTATCAAATAATTGAAGGTGTTAATATAACCTTAATATGCCCTCATTGTGGTAATCGTGGCACTTTTGTTCCTATCGTCAAAGATATACTATCTTTAAATGATGATAATAAACCTGTTATATTAGGTATCAGAAAATGTCCTAATCCAAATTGTGGTGGTTATTCTTTTATTATACAAGATGCTAGTACGAATGATGTTTGTTTAGAAAGTTATCCTACCGCAAAAATGGAATTCAAAAAAGATTCTATACCGCAGCAAATATCAGAAACATTTGAAGAAGCAATAGTTTGTTATGCAAACCAGTGCTATGTGGCATCTGCAATAATGGTACGTAAAACATTGGAGCAGTTATGTGAAGACAAAGGCACTGAAGGAAAAAATCTAAAAGAGAGATTGCAGGCACTGGTCAAAACTATAACTATGCCTCATGAATTAAAGGAAGGTATGGATATGCTTCGAATACTTGGTAATAATGCGGCTCACGTTAGGCTCACTGATTTTGATTCTATCAGTGAAAAGGAATTAAGTGTATCCATTCAATTTACCAAAGAAGTATTAAAATCGGTATATCAATTTGACAAATTACTCTCAGCATTAAGGGCATTGAAGAAAGAATGAATTGAAAAGAAAACTTGAAGATATGGTCAGGTATTCACATTTTTTCGCCTTGGAACCTTGTTGTAGCTCAGGATTTGGTGAATAACTAGATTAGATATATCAGTCTGAAGGACACAATATATAAGAGAAAATTATAACAAGAACTCAATGCGAAGAATAATGTGAATTCATTAGTGTACAGAAAAAATCGTTAACAATTTCTTGAAAAGCCAATAAACTCTGGCCTCATGATGTCAAAATCGACTCCCTACTTTTGAAATGATTGCTTTTTGTCGTAAAAACGCTTCGCGTCTTTCTATATATGCATTTGCATATTTGTCTGATTTCTTGACGTTTATATCAACCTCGCTTAGCGCCTTAGCGCGGAGCAAAAAGAAGGCGGAGGCCAAGAGAATAAATGTTATTCGCGCGTTGTCTCGGTTGTTTGACAATCATAGGGGGTATTGGGACGGGGAAAAGTGGTTTTTTTGAGAGGGGAATGCAGTGGTTTTCGGGATTATTGCTAAATTTGCAGGTTGGAAAGGAAATGACTAAACCGATTAACCTAGATATTATTAATTGAGTAACAAATGAAGAAAATGTTATTAGCTATGGCCATACTGATGGCTGCTGTGCCTGGCGTGAAGGCACAGGTGACACACGGCGTGAACCGCGCCGACATGGACCTGAGCGTGAAGCCGGGTGAGGATTTCTATGAGTATGCCGGTGGTGGCTGGATGAAGGCCAACCCGCTGAGCGAGAGGCCCGAATATGCCAGCTATGGCGTGTTTGACGTGCTGTCCGAGCAGAACCAGAACCGCCTGCGCGACATGTTCCTGGAGCTGGGCAAGACCGAGCACAAGATGGGCACCGTGGACCAGAAAGTCGCCGACCTGTACAAGATGGCGATGGACAGCGACCGCCTGAACCGTGAGGGCGCACAGCCCCTGATGGCCGACCTGGCCAAGATCAAGGCCTTCAAGAAGAAGGACCTGACCAGTTTCCTGGCCGACCAGCACCTGAAGATCGGTAACCCGTTCTTCGGCATCGGCGTGGAGACCGACCTCAAGAACAGTGACCTGAACGTGATGTGGCTGAGCGCCGGCACGAGCGGTCTGCCCGACAGGGACTACTACCTGAACACCGACGCCGACAGCAAGAAGATCCAGCAGGCCTACAAGAACTACCTGGTGAAGATGTTCATCCTCGCCGGCTACAGCAAGAAGGAGGCCAACCGCGCCAGCAAGACCATCTATGACATCGAGTACAAGTTTGCCCAGGCCAAGATGGACCGCGCCGAGGCACGCGACTACAACAAGCTGTACAACATCCGCACGCTGGCCCAGTTGCAGCAGGACTACCCCGCCATCGACTGGAAGCAGTACTTCAACCTGATGGGCACCCCCACCGTGGAGTGGGTCATCCTGACCGAGCCCAAGGTGATGGCCGTTGCCAACGACCTGATGACCAAGCTCACCGAGCAGCAGATGCGTGACTACATGGCAGGCCTGCTCATCAGCGGCTCGGCCGGTTACCTGAGCGACGAGTTCGGCGAGACGTCGTTTGACTTCTATGGCCGCATGCTGAGCGGACAGAAGGAGCGCAAACCGCGCTGGAAACGCGCCCTGGGCGTGCCCAACGGGCTGCTGGGCGAGGCCGTCGGCGAGATCTACGTGAGCAAGTACTTTGCCCACGGCAGCAAGGAGAAGATGTTGAAGCTCATCGGCGAACTGCGCAAGTCACTGGCCTCCCACATCGCCGGCCTGACCTGGATGAGCGAGCAGACCAAGATCAACGCCCTGGTGAAGCTGAACGCCTTCACCGTCAAGATCGGCTATCCCGACAAGTGGCGCGACTACAGCGGCTTGAAGGTGGATCCGAGCAAGAGCCTGTATGACAACATCAAGGCTGCCAGCCTGTATGAGACCCGCCGCAACCTGGACAAGATGGGCAAGCCCGTGGACC
>JAFTFA010000038.1 GCA_017449785.1 Muribaculaceae bacterium
AATTGACGTATTATGAGACTGACCGATCAACAACAACTGCAAGAATTACGTTGGGCACAGAAAGACGTGTTCGATGCAGCCAACCATTTTGTGAGTGCCGGACTGAGGTTACAGGGCACTAAGTACGAAAAGAGCTATGATCGGTTGTATAAAGCACTCAACGCTCTCAACCGAAGGCTCATCAGTGAAATCAACAAAAACAAGAGGAGGAAATGATATGGACGAAGAATATAGCAAGGAGATCGCTAATTACATCTTTAGCATATTCCGTACTAATTTTGTGGTAATGAGCTGGGGCATAAACCCGGCAAGCATTACTATCGTTGAAGTTGGTGTGAAATTCCATGTACAAGGATTCATTCACACCGGCTATGTCCAAGTGGTGTTGAATGAAGGAGAAGATCTTTTTGAAGTAACGCTCATTTCTGAAGATGGTGAAACTTTGAAAACGATAGAACACATCTTCGTTGACAATCTGATTTCTATTCTGGATAGTGAAATAGAGAAATGTGAGAATTATGAAAAACGCATTTCTCAAGAATACGGCATTATCACAGAAACTGAAAAATGACAGAAAGTGGGATTTTCCAGGCAATTTTGGAGTGTCCCACTATTCTTGAACAATACTAAACGAGGGTTGAATATATTTCAAACAATTGATAATAATGCATATGTAGCTTATCTCAGAGTCTCGACACAACGGCAAGGTGTGTCAGGATTGGGATTACAGGCACAACAAGAAATTATCAGAAACCACCTTAGCGGAGAAGAACCGATAGCTGAATTCGTGGAAGTTGAGAGCGGACGAAAAACACAGCGTCCCAAACTACACATAGCATTGGAACTCTGCAAGAAGATGAAGGCAACGTTAATTGTAGCGAAAATGGATCGACTATCTAGAAACGTGACCTTTACGAGCCAGCTTTTGGATTCGGGCATAGAAATCGTGTTCTGTGACTTTCCAAGAGCAAATAGATTGGTACTAACGATTATTGCAGCCATCAGTGAATATGAGGCTGGATTGATAAGCCAAAGAACCAGAGCAGCCCTACAAGTGAAAAAGGAGCAAGGATGTCAACTTGGTAAACCAGAAAACTTAACGGGCAATATGGAAAAAGCTATCACGAACAGCCGGCAGACGAACCAGGAGAAAGCAGCCAACAATCCTCACAACAAGAGAGCCGTTGCCATGCTGAAGATCCTGGTGAGAGAGACCAATAACCTGAGCGAGATGGCCAGAACACTAAACAACGAGGGGTTCACGACCAGCAGAGGAGGAAAATTCACCGCCAAGCAGGTCTCAATCCTCATAAACCGATACCAACTGAAATGATCAAGACAATTAAAGAATTATTGATTGAATGGTGGGCTGGAAACACTACCACCAAAATGCCCATCCCCACTATCTACATTTATGAGGTAAAAGTGGATGGCAAGATAATTACAATCGAAAGTATGAGTAAGAGCCGGATATACATTCACTACAAGGCGAGGAAGAAATATCCCAACGCCATGTACATCCGGGTAGTAAGTCGAAAGAGACAATACTGACAGAGGACCCAATCACAGATTTGATTCTGGTGGTGTGAGGACTATAATGAGAGAAACGGCAGTTATGAAGTGGACCCCGAAAGTTTTGTGTCCAACTTTTGGGGTCCACCTCAAAATTCTGGCACATCCTTTTTTTTTATATTTGTTCCTCAAAGAATAACACTATGGAGTAAATTCTCCATGGCATCAATCAATGTAGTCGTATTTTTCCATTTCTTCGAAAAGTCTGCGCACAACGAAACATCGGTCATAGGGATCGGTGATGCCGGTCTCGTTCAGGAAAAGATAAACGATGTCATAGCGGTTGCCAGAAGTGGTGTTAAGCATTTCGCCATAGGAGATTCTTGTATCATCGAAGCAACAACCCTCCAGATTGTCACGGCACCAACGCCTCACGCGACCTTCCATCTCCTGCCCGGACTCGCTGGCGAGCCACTGGGCATAGGCATCATCCCACAGTTTCTTTTCCAGATAACTGTTCCAAACGCTTCCTAATGATTGCATAACTTGCCTCCTTCCGTTAATGTGATTCATCATACTGTTTGATTATTTCAAGCAACCTGTGGGCGGCAAACAGCCGATCATACGGATCGGCGATGTCCGTCTCTTTGAGCATTACATACACGATGTCAAACCGCCCGCCCAACTGCACGTCGAGCATTTCGCCATAGGAGTATCTGGTTCCTTGGTTACAGGTACATCTGCACATATTGTTTTCAAACCAGCGTGCCACTCGGCCCTGCATTTCCTGGCCGGCATCGCTATTGAGCCACTTGGCATAGGCTTCGTCACGCAGTTTGGCTTTCAGCAACAGGTTTTCGGCCCTGCTTGGCGCAATTAATCTCAACATATGAATTCCGTTTTAAAGGTTGAACATTCACTTGATTTGCTTATCAGTCATTAATGCGGGGGTATTCCAACCCGTTGTCGGCAAACATTCGCATACCGCTGATTGAAGAAGGGGACTCAACACCCTCAAACACAAATGGTCTATCGCTTTTCTTCACATAATGTGAATAAGCCTGCTCCAACTTGTCCATAGTGATGTCGCTGCCGATTTTCTCAACCGTTCCGCTTGGGTAGATCACATTGTAGTCGCAACCGTTGTCGTGAATGATGCCGCAGTCCTGCGCCAAGCCGTCAATGGTAAGCAGGTCAATAATGATGTGCCTGAATTCACTGTATGACATATCTGCGGGGCGGGCAATGAAATAGGAACGCTCAACAACGTCCGTGAGTTCACTTTTCTTTGCGTCCTTGTGGTTGACCCCTTCGGGTGCTTCCTGCCAATGACCTACCAACTGATGAACACCCATCTTCTTGTCGTTAAGAATCCCACGCAGTTTACGGTTGCGCAAGATGTTCTCTTTCTTGGTTTTCTCTTTGTGGTAAGCGGAGATGATTGCGAAATCCGTGCTATCCATCTGCTGGAGCAGGCGATTGAACGACCCCTCCAAAATGATGTTGTTGTTCGCAGAGTCAGCATACCCCTTTACCATACACCCGTATTTTTCGGAGTAGCTTTCTGTAAATGCTGACGAAAAGTCCTCAAACGGCAACATCCCTTCAACGTCAATGTTCTCTTGTTTGTATTTATATTTTCGTTCCATAACCAAATCTCAACATATGAGCTCCGTTTTAAGGGTTGAACATTCACTTGATTTGCGTATCAGGCGGTGTGAAAACCGACTGACTTGGCAACCGTCTTGCTCGCCAACTGCTCGCTCTTGCAGTAGTCCACCAATTGCTCCAGACGAGGCTTGGCACCCACACCATAGAGGATGCTGCTAATGGCATACTTACGGGCGACGTTCTCAATCTGACCTCCGCTGAAGTCGAAGATTTTGGCCAGATGCCCGGCCTCGGCCTCGGTAAGGTCTTTAATCATCTCTTGCCAAATCTTGGCACGGACTGTGGCATCGGGCGTCTCGAACTTGATTTTGTAGAGGAAGCGGCGCTCGAATGCGCTGTCAAGATTACCCTCGAGGTTAGTCGTGGCGATGAGGATGCCGTCAAGGTTCTCCATCTCCTGCAGCAGGATGTTCTGGAGGGTGTTCTCCATCTTGTCCACTGCATACTCGGCACCGTTCTTGCGCTTGCCGATGATGGCATCGGCCTCGTTGAAGAACAGGATGGGCGCCACCTCGCAGCGGTTCACCGCGCCACGGTAGCGTTCAAACAACGCCTTGAGGTTCTTTTCGCTTTCGCCCACCCACTTGCTCTTGATTTGCGGCACATCGACCGTCATAATGGGGCGACCCGTGCGGCGCGCCAACTGATAGACGGTCTCGGTCTTGCCCGTGCCGGGGCCGCCGTAGAACAGGCACGCAAAGCCCTGGCGGAATCCCTGCTGCTGCATCCGCTCGTGAATCTCGCCGTATTTCTCCTGCGAGAGGAACGACGAGAGTTCCACCACCTGCTTCCCGACTTCGGCAGGATAGAACATCTCCTTGGGAGTGAGGTCGGCAGGATTGCGCAAATCGGCGATTCTGACATCGCTGGTCTTGAGATTGAGCTCGCATAACAGGTTGCTCTTGGCCGAACTGGTGAGGCAGTAGGTCGTGGGGTCGGCGATGCCGTCTTCACAGAAGTGTTCGATGAGTTTCTTCTCCATCAATGGATGGTTACCGCTCTGCAACGCACTGCGCGTCTCGCTGAATTGGCTCTGTCGTGTGAAGAGCAGGCTCAGTTCGCCGCTGCGGATGCGGTTATAGTCCTTATTGACACAGAGGTGGATGAAGAAGAAAAGAATCATCCAGTTGACTCCTCTGAGCTTGAGTGCGCGAAGGCGCTTGACAAACTCCAACTTGGGATTGGCGGCGACAAGGTCCTCGAGTTCCTGCCGCGCCTCATAGAAGGTGGCGGCATCATCAGTCAGGTCGTTGAAGATGCGGTTCACCGCCTCGAAGAATTCAAACACATCGAGCCCCTTGATTTTGGGCAACTCGGGAACCTCGTCATTTTTCAAGGCCTTGAGCACATCACGGGGGACGCCGACACTATCCCCGTCCATTACATCGCGGTAGCGGAGCAGGCGGCGTCGCACCAGCGCGTCAAGGTCCTTTCCGTAACTCAGCACCCGCACATTGCCTATATCGAGATGAGAAGCCAGGTCGTCATAATTGATGCGGTAGGGACCGCAGTTCAGGCAGATAGAAAACAGCACAGCCTGCACAGGGGTCACGCTAAGTCGTGACGACAATAGGGTCAGTTCAGGCTCAGCGCTCTCCAGGAATTCATCATCCAGTTCGCTGTCCTTGGACAATTCCACCACGCGCTCAATGGTTTGCAACAGCGTCAACTCATTGACGTCTTTCTCTTTCTTCTCGGAAATCAGATTTCCGTCCAAATCAATTTTCAGACTAGGAGCGAAGGGTACTCGTTTTCTTCCCATATTACTAGAATTAATTGTTTGTTAAATGTTTCGATGGGCAAACCTGCCCACTTACATCATGGTAACATTGAAAGAAAGAATTCAACGGAAATCTGTTAATATTTATTAATTTTTTCCTTCGGGTGGCTTTTTTCATGCTCAAAACCTTGTCTTTTGATGCACCGCCCAATCATTCTACTTTTGCTGAAAAATCTTGCAATTTATTCTAGTCATGTCCTCCGACGTATGTTTGAATATGTTGATGCTTTGACTTTTTTTAGAATTACTTGACAGATTTGAGAGCGATTAACTAAGTTGGTTTACTATTTTTATCGTTTACCTAAACCGGGTTGACAATTTGGCGGTTCTATCACTGAATGGGTTTACAGCTCACGAAACATCGTTTTATTTTTCTGGAACTGATGTTTGTTTTACCTTTGCAGAAAAATAAAAGCACTTATTATGGACAAAATAATCGGTCGACAAAAGGGAATTCAAGAGCTTAATCAGCTCTACGAGAGCGGGAAAGCGGAGTTTGTTGCTGTGTATGGCCGTTGTCGAGTAGGCAAGACCTTCTTGGTCGATGAATGTTTTATAGGGAAAATAACTTTTCGCCATGCTGGATTGTCGCCCGTTGATAGCAAGAACAACAAGAACAGCATGAAGAATCAGCTTAAGCATTTTTACTATTCCTTTCAGCAGCATGGGATGAAAAAAAGCAAGTGCCCGTCCTCGTGGATGGAAGCGTTTTTCATGCTATCACAGTTTCTCGAGAAGCGTGACAACGGGGGCAGACAGGTTGTTTTCCTTGACGAACTCCCTTGGCTTGACACCCCCCGTTCTGGCTTCATTACTGCTATTGAGGGATTCTGGAACACGTGGGCCTGTCATCGCAACAATATGATGCTCGTGGTCTGCGGGTCGGCTAATTCATGGATGCTGAACAATCTGGTCAATAATCATGGAGGCTTGTACGGCCGGACGACCTATGAGGTGAAGCTGCGACCGTTCAAGCTTGAGGAGTGTGAGTTGTTCTACAAGAGCAACCACGTTAACATGTCTCGGTATGACATCGTACAGAGCTATATGATCCTGGGAGGTATCCCTTACTATATGAGATACATGAAGAAGGAATTAAGCCTTGTCCAAAACCTTGACAATCTGTTCTTCGCCGAGGACTCAAAACTCAGGGGTGAATATGACCGATTGTTCGCTTCAATCTTCACTAATCCCGAGGAAATGAAGCGCATTGTTGAGATACTTGCGACGAGGCACTCTGGCTTTACTCGCAAGGAATTGATAGGCAAGGCAAAGCTCAAAGACGGTGGAGCCGTGACCAAAATGCTCAATGCGCTTATCACCAACGACTTCATCCAGAGTTATGTGCCCTTTGGTAAGTCAAAGCGTGACACAAGATACAAACTATGTGACAACTTCTGTCTGTTTTACCTCAAGTTTGTCCAAGGTAGAACAGAATTGGACCCTGAATTCTGGATGCATAATGTCGCCGCTCCAGCAGTGAACAGTTGGCGTGGAATCGCCTTCAAAGAAGTCTGCTTCAACCACGTCACACAGATTAAGGCAGCATTGAGCATTCTTGGCGTATCCTCGACTCAATCACCTCTCATAATCAAGGGTGATGCAGAGAACGAAGGAGCCCAGATGGATTTGATCATCCTGCGCAAAGACAATGTGGCGAGCGTGTGTGAGATGAAGTTTTACAATGAACCATTCACAGTGAACAAGGACTTCCATCTCAAATTGATGCATCGGGCCAACCTGCTTGCCGAAATGTTGCCCAAGCGCACCTCCATCCATCACGTCCTTGTATCAACCTATGGCATACGGGACAATGAGTATAGCGGTGACTTCCAGTCCGTCATTCAGATAGACGATTTGTTCCGATAAACCTGTAACATTAATCTCAATAACATCGTTTTATTTTTCTGGAATTGCCCATTTTGTTGTTTTTCCAGAAGAAAATAAAAGCACATTTTTGATGAAAAAATCAGCCATTTTCGAGATTTATTTTTGAAAACGGCTGACTTTTCCGAGGCTATTTCATTTGCTTTTCTCTGATTTTAGGGTAATTATAATTTTGAAAAGCAAAAAAAAGAAGTAGCAACGTCAATGCTTCTCCAGCACCGACATCGCTACTTCTCCGGACTCGCCACTGAAGTGAACGATGTAACGTCTTGAGGTTACGGTGTCACTCCAATGGGTCATCGTCCGGGATGGTGGTTGTCCGACTGACTCTTCGCCAGCCGTTCCTTGTCCATCTTGTTATGTTTATATGTTGTCACCCCATTCGCCGCCGGCCTGTTGATGTGTCGCCAGCGGCCCAAATTTTGGGGCGTATTGTTGTCTCATCTATAAGGTTTCTTATTATTTTTGGGGCGGCCTTTAGTTGTTTCCAATGTCTCTTTCTGTATCTACAATCAATATCTCATATCTCAATCACTTTCCCTCGTTCGAAGGTGAGGTGTTCGTTGTGGGAGACGTAGCCGAATTGGTTGCAGAGGCAGCGGGTGGTGCCGATGGTTTTGTCGATGTTGCGGTGGGAGTGGCCATAGATCCAGTAGTCGATTCCGCTGCCAGCGATGTAGTCGGCCAGCTCGACGGTGAATGCGCCGTTGATACGGCTGCCCTGGAATTCTGGGGCAACCAGTTTATAAGACGGGACGTGGTGGGTGACGACGACTTTGTGCTTGGCCTGGCTGGCACTGACAGACTTCTTGATGAAGTCTAAGCAACGCTTGTGTTCATTGTTGAAATCGGAATACCTCAGCAGGTTTTCGCCATAGACGATGCGGTAGAAGTCGGCCACGCCTCGTTCGGTGACGAAAGCGTTGTCAAGGTCGATATGTGCCCACAGGGTGGAAATGATGAAGTCCACATCCTGGATCGTGATGACTTTGTTATAATAGTAGTGGACGTTGGGGCGAATTTCGCCCACCAGTCCGTCCTGCATCGTCTTCAGGTCATAGTACTTATAAAACTCGTGGTTGCCCGGTGCAACCAGCACTTGCTCGAAGTTCTCGGACGCCCAGTTCCAGAACGGGTGCACGTTGTACATGTCGTCTCCCAGGTAACCCGTGTCGCCGGCCAAGACCAAGATATCGCCTTTCACGTCCATGGGGCCGTTGTCCCTTAGATACCGCCAGTTCTCGCGGAACTCCAAGTGCAAATCAGATGCGAATTGTATTTTCATGATAATCTCTTTTATAAGTGTTTGCTGTATGCGATAAGAGTTGCGCCACGGTTAGCCAGAGCCAACATAGCGACAAAGTTAATGAATTCCTTTATTGCGTCCAAAAAGTAGAATTTATAAGATGGCTTGTTTTGAAGATTGGAGATTTTTTTGTATATTTCCTCTATAAAAGGAAAGTCCGTGGTTATCTTTATGGAGCGAAAACGAGGTCTACCTGTCAAAACTGTTCATATCAGGGCATACGGAGGCGGTCCCGCGGTTTCGGGAGGATAAGAAAAATATGTGAATTTCCTCTTCG
>JAFTFA010000039.1 GCA_017449785.1 Muribaculaceae bacterium
CCACCTCACCAGCCCTCAGCTTGAACTCGACAGCACTGTCACGGTAGTGTTCAATGCCAAGAGTTGGATCAACGGCAAGGGCGTCAGCGACGGCAGTTCGGTGATCGTGTCGTGCGGCAATGTCAATAAGACGATTGCGCTCAGCTCTACTCCAACAGACTATATTGTTGTGCTCAAGGGCTGCTCGGCCAACAACGTTAAATTGTCCATGACAGCTGCAGCCAAGCGCTTCTACATCTACCACGTTGACATCTATAATGGTGACCTCACGGTTCAAGCCCCGCGCCGGGCTATTGTCGAGGAAGGTGATTCCACCTGGCGCCTGGTAAGCGGCATCAACCAGAACAGCTACACGGTCAAGAATCTGGCAGGTGGTATCTATGAGTATTTTGTGAAAGCGATCTACTCCGACGGCAGCGAGAGTGTCTGGTCCAATATCCAGCATGTAACCCTCACCGGCGATGACGGCGACGTGCTCATCGGTGACGTCAACGGCGATGGCGAGGTAAGCATTGCTGATGTCACAGCACTGATCGATTACCTGCTCAAGAAGGATCACAGCGAGGCCGAGTTGCCCACCTATGATATCAACGGAGACAACGAGGTGAGCATCGGCGATGTCACCGCATTGATTGATCTCCTGCTGAAAGGCAAATAGAAACAGGCATCGATAACCATTTCACATCAGGGACGTGGCACAGGAGCGTGGCACGTCTCTGCTGTGTCGGTGGCATGACACTACACCTGCTGGCACGGTGTTTGCATCTACAGTGGCGTGATTAATAATTAATGCAAGAAAGGAAAAACGACAAGAATGATACACAACCAGCACGAAATGCAAGAAAAGTACTGGAAACAGGACATTGCTGTGCCCCGCGCGGGTGCAGACTTCCCTGATGAAGAAGACGAGGAGGACGAGGGACTGCCCGGCGGCGGCAATTATTCCGGCGAAGGCAGCAGCGATAATCCGTCCTATCGAGAAACAAGACAGCGACGAAATGTCAGTCGGGGTGACAATTCTGCCACTCCCGTCATTGACAAGTATGGCAAAGACATCACCCGCGAGGCTGCCGAGGGCAATCTAGACCCTGTAGTGGGACGCGAGGTGGAAATCGAGCGCCTGGCCCAGATCCTGAGCCGCCGCAAGAAGAACAATCCCGTGATGATCGGCGAGCCCGGCGTGGGCAAGAGCGCCATCATCGAGGGGCTTGCCAAGCGCATCGTTGAGCGCAAGGTGGCCCGCACCCTGCTCGACAAGCGCATCGTCTCGCTCGACATGGCCGCTATCGTGGCCGGCACCAAGTACCGTGGCCAGTTTGAGGAGCGTCTCAAGGCTGTCATCGATGAGGTGAGCGCCAACAAGGACGTCATCATGTTCATCGACGAGATCCACAATATCGTGGGAGCCGGCAATGCCAGCGGATCGATGGATGCGGCCAACTTGCTGAAGCCCGCCCTCGCCCGCGGCGAATTCCAGTGCATCGGTGCCACCACGCTTGACGAGTACCGCAAGAGCATTGAGAAGGACGGGGCCCTCGAGCGCCGTTTCCAGAAGGTGCTCGTCGAGCCGACCACACCCGAGCAGACCCTGGAAATCCTGCACAACATCAAGGGGATGTATGAGAAACATCACGGCGTCAATTACACCAACGAGGCTTTGAAGGCCTGTGTCACGCTCACCGACCGATACATCAGCGACCGCTTCTTTCCCGACAAGGCCATTGACGCGATGGACGAGGCCGGCTCACGCGTCCACATCACCAAGGTGGACACCCCCAAGGAGATTGAGGAACTGGAGCAACGCATCGCCGAGGCCCAGGACAATAAATTCAAGGCGGTACAGGCCCAGAACTTTGAGAGCGCTGCCAACTACCGCGACCAGCAAGAAAAGCTCAAGGCCGAGTTACAAGAGGCCAAGGACCGCTGGGAAGCCGAACTGGACAGCCGCCGCGTGACTGTCAACGAGGGGCATATCGCCGAGGTGGTCGCCATGATGACCGGCGTGCCCGCACAGCGCATCGCCCAGAGCGAGGGAATACGCCTGCTGGGCATGACCGATGAGCTGAAGAAGCAGGTCATCGGCCAGGACGAGGCCATCGACAAGATCGCCCGGAGCATCCGCCGCAACCGTGCAGGACTGCGCGACCCCAAGCGCCCCATCGGGTCATTCATGTTCCTGGGGCCGACGGGCGTCGGCAAGACCTTGCTGGCCAAGAAACTGGCCCAATTCCTGTTCAACAGCGATGATGCACTCATCCGCGTGGACATGAGCGAATATATGGAGAAATTCAATGTCTCCAGGCTCGTGGGTGCGCCTCCGGGCTACGTGGGATATGAGGAGGGTGGCCAGTTGACCGAGAAAGTACGCCGCCACCCCTACAGCGTCGTGCTGCTCGACGAGATCGAGAAGGCCCACCCCGATGTGTTCAACATGCTGCTGCAGGTGCTCGACGAGGGCAACCTGACCGATGGCCTGGGACGCAAGGTGGACTTCAAGAACACGATCATCATCATGACCTCTAACATCGGCACCAGGGAGCTGAAGGACTTCGGCGCGGGCGTCGGCTTCAATACCAGCGAGCTGACCAAGGAGCGCAGCGACTCGGTGATACGCAAGGCCCTCAACCGCCAGTTCTCGCCCGAGTTCCTGAACCGCGTGGACGACATTGTGACCTTCGGCTCGCTCAACCACGACTGTATCCTCAGGATTGTGGACATCGAGCTGGCCTCGTTCTACAAGCGCGTCGAGCAGAACGGCCTCGGGCTCGAGATCACCGATGCCGCCAAGCATCTGGTTGCCGACCGCGGCTTTGACATCCAGTATGGTGCCCGCCCCCTCAAGCGCGCCATCCAGAGCGAGATCGAGGACCCCCTGAGCGAGATGCTCCTGCGCGACGAGGCCCGGCCGGGCGACACCATCGTCATCGATGCCGTGGACGGCAAGATCACCACCGGCATCAAACCCGCACCCGACCTCAGCATGGCAAGCCACGACGAGGCTGCTGATGCCCCCGGGAAGAAAGCATAACGCAAACCCTCTCCTCCCCCCCTTTGACCCACGCGTCCCGTCCCGACGGTGCCTGTCATGGCTCCGCCGGGATGCCGCTTTTTTGGTGATGATATAGATGTTGGCCTATCGGTGGTATTAACCGCCCTTTCGGTCAGGAAATTAATCAAATTAATTTTAAAATTAAATTTTCGTTTAATTTCCCGGCCGTTAGGCCGATTAAAAGCCAGCGACTGAATGATGCCACAGCTTCTTATGGATAGTCAAGGCCGACACCAGCACAAAGGGCGCACCAAGTAGCAGGGCCCGTGTGGCGCTAGAACGGGTAGCCGATGGCCAGGTGGAAGGCCAGGCCGTCCTTAAAGGTCGGGATGTTGTAATAGCCCTTCTTGCCTGTGTCATAAGGGGCATGGATGCCGATGCCCAGGTCGGCCCTGACGACGATCATCGACATGTCGAAGCGCAATCCCACTCCCGTGCCCAGCGCGAGCTCGTCGAGGAAACGGCTGGCTCTGAACTGGCCGCCGGGGCGCAGGGGGTCGTCCTCAAGGAGCCAGACGTTGCCCGCATCGAGGAAGACCGCCCCCTTGAAGGAGCCCAGGATGGGGAAGCGCAGATCGGCGTTGGCCTCGAGCTTGAAGGTGCCCATGTGGTCATAGTAGGTGTAACGGTCGCGAAACATGGGCGGGAAGCTGCCGGGCCCCAGGGTGCGGACGGCGAAGGCGCGGACCGAGTTGGACCCGCCGACGTAGAACTGCTCGCGGTAGGGCACCTCGGTGCTGTTGCCATAGGCATGGGCCGCGCCCACCATCAGGCGGGTGGCCAGCACGCTCCCGGTGGCGCCCAGCCTGCGGGTCCACACGAGCTGGGCCCAGGCCTTGACGAACTGGGAGAACCCGGTGCCGAAGAGTTCCTTCGTCGCCCCGTGGGGCTTGAAGATCGACCAGACGCCCGAGACGATGTTGCCGGCCTCGGCCGCGCTGGCCGTGAGGGTGATGTGGTCACGCGGGGTGATGTCGCGGTCCCAGGTGAAGGTGTACTCGACCTTGGGGATAAACACGTCCCTGAAGCTCTGGTCCAGAGCGGGATTCTCGTTCATCACCGAGTCAAAATCGAGCGAGTGGCTGATGAGCTTGTTGTAGGTGAGCTTGAAGGGCGTGAGCTCGTGGCTGGAATAGCGATTGGCATGCCACTGCCAGGTGGCGGCCATGTTGAACTGGGCCATCTTGAAGAAGCCGGGGCGGTTGAGCAGGTTGGCGCTGACCATGAAGCGGGTCCAGTTGGTGTAACGGCGTGACGGATAGAGAAACCTGGGCGCCAGCAGGCGCGGGAAATCCAGTTTGCTCTCGATACCGAATTCATAGGAATCGAGATCGCCTCCCTTATACTTGCCGCCACCAGTCTGCCACTCATAGTCGCCATAGAGGTCCACCGAGAACTTCTCCCCTGCCCCAAAGGCATTCTTGTGGGTAGCGCCCACTTCCAGTCCGGGCCCGATGAAGCTGTTGCTCTTGGACACGCCATGCATCTCGAGGGTCACCTCCCAGGGTTTGTCCAGCTGGCAATAGATGGCCAAGTCCAGCAGGCCCTGCCCGTCGGGGGTGATGCTGTCCAGCGGTATCACCTGGATGTCCACGTGGCTGAAGATGCCCAGTCGAGACAATGCCGCCTGGGTGCGGTCGATGCTGTTGACGCGGAAGGTCCGGCCCTTCCTGGCCCGGATGCACGAGGGGATGACGCGATCCTTGATATAGACCGGCTCATAGCGGATGAGCGTGCAGTTGCGCATCTCGACGGTATCGGTCTCGCCCACCCCGTCATCGTTGACCACGGTTGCCGTGATATTGTGGGTCAGGTATTGTATCTTGGCATTGTTGGGGATGTCATCCGAGGGGATCATGCGCATGTGGATGACGCCCTTGTCCTGCACGCTGTCGGCGAGATACTGGATGTACTCGGGCCTGAAGAAATAGTAGCCGCGGTTGCGCACCAAGTTGGTGATATCGATGCGCACCGCGTTCAGCGAGTCCAGGCAGTAACGGCTCCCCGTCTTGAGGTAATGGTTCTCGCGCGCCAGCGAGTCCACCAGCTGCAGCAATGGCTCGTGACTGCCGATATACTCCACATTGCCGATCGTGTAGGGCGGCTCGATATTGATGTCATAGGAAATCTTGGCCTTCTTGGGATTCTTGGCCGGATGGAGCGTGTAATTAGCCGACGAGGTGAAGTAGCCGTTGTTGCGCAGGATGGTGTTGATCATGTCCACACGCGCCTGGGGATTGACCCGCCTGATGAGGACCGGCTTGGCGGCAAAGTGCTTGTAAAGCCATCCCTTAAAGCCCGTCGCGTCCTCATCGATGTTGTTATAGATCATCAGCCCGAAGGGAAACGGCGTGCGGTAATACGGCGAGTACAACGGGTTGTTGGGCCTGACGTTGATAGCCGTGAAGATGTCATCCTTCATGCCGGCATCGGCCTTGGCGCCATCTTCCTCATGATACTTCAAGTACTTCACACCCGTGTACAGCACATCATTCTCGCCCAGCTTGCGTGTTGTCGAGCATGAGCATGCCAGCAGCGCGAGCACCGCCATGAGCACGATGTAAAAATAGAGGTTATGGTTCGTTCTCATCATCTTTCTTGCGGTTTACGGTGGGTTGATTGATGGCGTCGTCCAGCGGCACGGTGAAAGTGCTGTTCCCCTGGTCGCTGATGGCATCGATGGCACTCTCCTGCAATTTCAGCTCTGCCTTGCGGGCCTTCTCCAGCGAGTCGCGCAGCAGGTATTCACGCGAATGCTTGAACTTGAACAGATTCTTCAAGTTGGTGAGTTTGCGCTTCAGTACATAGGCCAAACCCGTCTCGATGACCTGGCCCTCAAGCACATTCTCATAGCTCGAATGGCGGAAGAGCCTCAAGTAACGGTTGCCGGCATCGCTCAGGTAGTATTCCAGCGACACGTCGTTGAACAGATTGCTGGCAATGTCTTCCTCCTCACGCGCCTCGGTGCTGTATTCGCCTCCAACGACAATCTTGAAACGGTCGTTGAACAGCGACTTGGCCAAGCGGTAACTGTAGCTGGTCTCGATGCTTTGGCCACTCGAACGCCCATACTGGTTGATGCCAAACGACAAATCGATGCCAGGCAAGGTCTGCGCAGCCCAGGTGTTGAGCCGGGTCTGCAAGAAGGAGAACAAAGCCGTCGTGGCCGTCGAGGCCGTTGACTCTGACAGATTATTGAAAAAACCGCCGCTATTGGCCCCCCAGTAGGTGTTGGTGAGCAACAGATTGATGGCAGCCTCAGAACGCTGGTTGTCGTTCATCGACTGCAACTCATTCTTGACAGCCTCATCACCGCAATCCAGGTCAAAGGACAGGTCTATGGCATTGAGGGTGCCTCCCACGCTGGCATCGATAATGAATTCAGCTGTGCCCTGCTTACTGATTACAGCAGCAGCCTTGGTCTTCTCGGTGCCCCGGAGGTTGAGCTGAGGATCGAGCATATCACCAGACCACGTGATGGAGCTGCCGGTGTTAATGTCGAAGATCTTCTGAGAAATGAGCGGCGGCGTGTAACGGACATTGCCATTCTCGATGATATAGGAACCACTGAGCTTATCACGCCCAGCAAAATCCAGCAAGTATTGCAGGCGGCCACTGCCATCGACCGTGGCACGATTCTGGCCGTCCTCCGACAAGAAGGCATTGATCTTGGCTCCCTGCTCCACTTTCAGGTTTACAAGGATATTGTTGGTACTGCCGTTGCCCCGGCCAGTCACGAGAATGGTCTGGTTCTCGCCTGTGTGATTAAAGTCGGTAAAGGTTACCATATTCTCATCAACCGAGGTGGACAACTGCGAGATATCATTCTTCATGATATAGGTGATATTGGAGCCTGGCAACAAGGTTGCATCGGCCCGGACGCTCATCAGGTAGCCATAGGTCTTGACTTTGGCATTGATATCGGCGAGTCCCTTGCCGAACAGTTGCGTATCGTCATCCTGCTGGCTATCCATAAACTGCACTTCGCGGCCTGTCGCATTGAGGTCTATCTCCATTTGATTCAGGTCACGCAGGTCCACATGGCCATTGATAGTAACCGGGCTGCGATTGGCACCAGTCAATTTGTAATTATTGAATGTGATGACATTATCATCTACAGGAATCGGGTCGCTGGAGAAGTTCAGTGAGCTACCATAACGCGGCAGATTGACTCTTGCCGAGTCGGCAGTGAGGTAACCGTGGATGTGGGGATCATCAGTCGTGCCGCTCACGACCATGTTGCCGACGGCATAGCCGTCCAGCCAGATGTATCCGCCAGGAATAAAGGCATTGGCACGCACGAGCGGGAAACGATTGAACTCGGCAGCAAGATTCAATGGCGACTCGGCTGTCGCGTCATTGAGAGAGCCGCTCACCTTGATGGCCTCCTTGTCGTCAAGCACCAGATTGGCGGTCAAGCTTGTAGCGGCCGTCGACGGGTCAAAATCAAAGTCGGCGTTCAGCCTCACGTCGCCTTCGTGCTTGCCGTTATAGACAAAGTCATCAATATCGACGACACCGCTACCGTCGGCATTGGTTCCGTCCCAGTTGATGTCAACATTGGCATTGAGGGTGCCGCTGGTGTTGGTCAACATGGGCACAATGCGTGTCCATTCCTCCAGATGCAGGTTATTGATATTGAGCTGCACATTCTCGGTCGAGTCACCAGGCAACCGCGTTGTCATGAGTTTCACACTGCTGCTATCGCTCTGCAACGACAGGTTACCGTCAATCATGCGTGTGCGATAATCCACGTTCACGTAGTTGTCGTCATTGAATGTCCAGTGGCGGTAGCCGATCACCGGATCCTTGCCGAAGAGGCGCATCCTGATTTCATCATCGGTCAGACGCGCATTGCAGCCCAAGCGATAACCGGTCTCTTGCTTGATATTCTGCTGATGAAGCATGAAGTCTATAGCCGGTCCCTTGATGCCGCCTTCCAAGTCCACCTGTGCAAACTCATCCCATGTTCCCGGGCGGTTGCCCATGTGGGCATTGAATGCCAAGTATTTATTCTGCAATTCATTGGCATGAATCGTGATCGTGTCAACGTTTGTAGTGCCATAACTGATGCCGTGAGCACGGCCGTCGATGTAGATGCTCGTGTCACGACTCACCTCGCAACTGATGTTGCGGAAGTCAAATTCATATTGTTGCAAGTAACGCTGCACCAGACCATCGGCTCCCATGTGCATATCAAAGTCGAACCATGGCATCGGCTCCTTCAAGCGCTCTATATCAATCCAGCGATCTTTGAACTGGCGCTGGAGCTCGGCTGCTGTATTCTGGAAGTCCTCGACAAGAGGCATCATGCCGCAAGGCGCATTCAAGTGGGCATAGTTGTCCTCGTTCTCAACGACGATGCACGTCACCCGCGGGGTGCTGTGAAGGGTCGCCCTAGCCTCGTCGGCGACAAGATAACTGCTGTCCAAACGCCAGTCGAGGTCATTGAGCGTGAGATCCGCATCCCACACTTGGGTGCGCAGGTTGATGTCTCCATTGGCATGCAGGCGGGTCGTTCCATTACACGGCCCATCATAGTTGCCCAATCGCTTCAGATCCAGATCCCGCACATTGCCGTCGGCGGTGAACACATAATGGTCGTCACAGATGGTGCCATGGGCATCAACATCGAGGTCACACCCCTTGTTGGCACTGCGGGCATAAACGTCGGCATAACCGCCCTTTAATTTGCCGCGCGCCCTGAGGTTGCCGTAGTGCGTGCCATTATAGCGCACACTGGCCAAGTTGACGTTGGCATCTGTCCAAGTGGAGCCACAGTCAGTGAAATCAAAGCCATGGCCTCGAGCATTAATGCTGCCCGTGAGCCCCTTGACATCATAGTCTGGCAGGAACGACTTGACCGGGAAGTTATTGAACGTGGCATCCACATCATAATTCTCGTTGCACACGTCGTAGTAGCCATCGCCTCGCATGGTGCCGCCACTAGTAGAGACACGCAGGTTGCGGGCCACCCACTTGCATCCTTCCTTATTGACTTTGCCACTCAACTTCATGGGCGGCAACTTCACATCGTCAAGGCCCAGCATCTTGTTCAACACGCTGGGGTCACGCAGGTCAACCTCGGTGTCGAGATTGGCCTTCATCTTGTCCATGTCGGTCGGATTATAGATGGTACCCTTACCCTTGATTCGGCCCACGCCGGGAATATCGGCATCAAGCGATTGCACGTCGAGTCGCTTGTCGTTGCCACGAGCCTTGGCCTTGATGCGCACCGGCTGGTTGTGAGGTATATCTTTCAATGATTTCCGGGCCTCGGGAACCAATTTCTCCACCTCATTCAGGTCAATCTTGCTATCGGTATCTATCGTGGCCTTGCCATTGGGCTTGCCGTCAAGCATGTCCTGATCGACATGGGCATCGAGTTTGATGTCGCTACCTTTGGTCTTGAGTTTCACGTCATTGAGATCAAGACCGTTCTTGTTCATGTTCACAGTGCCGCTGGCATCCTTGACCTGCAAACCACTGCGCTCCTTGCCCGAGAGATGCTTGACAGGAACCTTGAGGTTGTCGCCGTCATATTCAAAATCATCGACAGCGGCATTGACATCCTCTACCTCGATATTGTCGGGATCAAGCGTGGTGCCCGGTTTATTTGGCTTTTTGCCGGTCTGAGCATATTTGCCCTTGCTATTGCTCAGGCGCACCTTGTCAGCCTTGACCTTCCAGGGCTTGTCGTTGCCCTTGTCGGCTGTAGTATCCTTGGGCTTGGGATGTTCCTTGCTGTATTGTTCGGCATCCTTCTTGCTGGGATATTCATAATTCACATCAGCCTTATCGACATCCAGCTCGCCCACGTCAACTGTCTGTTCTCCAGTATCAACCTTCACGTCCTTAGCCTCGGCGTGGCCCACCTTGGCATCGAGTTTATCGACAGTCGGCTTCATGTCCATCTTAAAGTCAACATCATCAGCAGTCACCTTATTAGCCTTGACCTTCCAGGGCTTGCTGGGCTCCTTCTTGGGATCAGGTTTCTTCTTCTCGGGCTTATAGCTCATCTTGGCCTTACCGCCCTTGAGCGCAGCGTTGTTCACATCGACTGAATTCTTGTTCAAGTCCACTTTGGCACCATCAAGTTTAGCCTCATCCAGATCAACATCCAGATCCATCGAGCCATCCTCGGTCTTGATCTGGCTTTTGGCCCCCTTCAACGAAGCTTCCTCGACTTCGACATTCTTGTCCAGCAGCGCTTTAGGCTTCACGTTACCTTTCACCTCATCGGCCTTGAAGAGCGTGTCGCCATTCTGGTCAAGCACCTGCACATCAGTTGCTGTCACGTCAAGGGGGAACTTCACCCTCACGTCGCCCACACTGATGTCCATGCCGGTCTTCTCACTGGCATATTCAGCCGCGGCATCGGCCACCTTGTTCTGCACCCAAGGAATATACATGGCAAACGGCAGCGCAGCCACCATGCCGACAATACCTGCCGACACCCAGCCCGCCAGTTTGCTAAACATATTTCCCTTTTTGCCAAACATTTAACTACCTGCCAATGAAGAGCATTCCATTTTAACTCGCAAATTTACAAAATTCTCACAAAATCCAACTAAATTCCCCATACTTTTCAATCTATTTATATTTCAGCGAACATATTACCCTGATTTCTTCCATGAGCCAATTTTTCTCACGTTTAGCCATTTTATCATGCTACATGTAATAATAAATACTAGTTTTGAAGGTTATATTCATACTGAAATGAGCAGGATGTACACCAATAAATAATTGGAAATAATCCCGCTTATTTCCCTAAATGATGTGTCAATGCTCATTTCATTGAGCTGTACAAACAATCCACACACATAAAAATTATCAAGTACTTATCAATTATTAAATTATGCATCATGACATCAGTTAAAATTGGGCTAAAGGCGGCATCCGATTTCAACAAGAAAAGCCGCATCTGCTACACAATCACTCATGGAGGCTGTTCATGTACTGTCAACTCATCGATACTCCTTTATCCTTGGGAATGGGATGAACAGACATCTACCATTATCAAAAAATGCAGTAGCGATTCACTTGATCAAGAATTGAATCAGGCATCAAGTGAAATCAAACGA
>JAFTFA010000040.1 GCA_017449785.1 Muribaculaceae bacterium
GCGGTTACCAGCAGCGTCAGGGCGGTTACCAGCAGCGCCAGGGCGGCTATCAGCAGCGTCAGGGCGGCTATCAGCAGCGTCAGGGCGGCTACCAGCAGCGTCAGGGTGGCTACCAGCAGCGCCAGGGTGGTTACCAGCAGCGTCAGGGTGGCTACCAGCAGCGTCAGGGCGGCGGTTACCAGCAGCGTCAGGGCGGCGGTTACCAACAGCGCCAGGGCGGCTACCAGCAGCGTCCCAAGCGCCAGCAGGGCCCCAAGCCCCAGATGCGCTTCACGCCCAAGCCCCAACGCATCATCTATGAAGAGCCCGCTATCGATCCCAACATGGAGGTTCGCTTGAACAAGTTCATGGCCAATGCCGGCATCTGCTCGCGCCGCGTCGCCGACGAGTATATCCAGAAGGGCCTCATCAAGGTCAACGGCGAGGTGGTCACCGAACTCGGCATGAAGATCACTCCCAAGGACATCGTTGAATATAACGGCGAGGTGGTTACCACCGAGAAGAAGTGCTACATCCTGCTCAACAAGCCCAAGGACTGCGTCACCACCAGCGACGACCCCAACGGCCGCAAGACCGTCATGGACCTCGTGAAGGGCGCATGTGAGGAGCGCATCTATCCTGTGGGACGACTTGACCGCAACACCACCGGCGTGCTCCTGCTCACCAACGACGGTGACCTGGCAGCCAAGCTCGCTCACCCGCAGTATGTCAAGAAGAAAATCTACCAGGTGTGGACCGACAAGCCCATCAGCGAGGAGGACATGCAGCACATCGCCGACGGCGTTGAGCTCGACGACGGTCCCATCCACGCCGATGCCGTGAGCTATGTCTCCCCCACCGACCGCAAGCAGGCAGGCATCGAGATCCACTCGGGCCGCAACCGCATCGTGCGCCGCATCTTTGAATCGCTGGGCTACCATGTGGTGAAGCTCGACCGCGTCTACTTCGCCGGCCTGACCAAGAAGAACCTGCCGCGTGGACGCTGGCGCTACCTCACTCAGGAGGAGGTCAACTTCTTGAAGCAGAACTCATTTGAATAAGCAGCTTACAGCTATCAGCTATCATCCTTTAGCCTTTAGGGTGGGATGATAGCTGATAGAAAAATAATAGATCAAATCATATAAAAATGGCATTGAAACGCACTAAAATCGTTGATATTTTTGATCCCGCACTTGTGGGTCAGCAGGTGTGCGTCAAGGGCTGGGTACGCAGCCGACGCGGTAACAAGTTTGTCCAGTTCATCGCATTGAACGACGGCTCGACCATCAACAATCTGCAGATTGTCGTTGACCTCGAGAAATTCAGCGAGGAGGAGTTGCGTCCCATCACCACAGGCGCCAGCCTGCACGTCGAGGGACAGCTCGTACAGTCCCAGGGCAAGGGCCAGAGCGTTGAGGTTCAGGCCCAGAGCATCGAGATCTACGGCACCTGTGCCGAGGACTATCCCATGCAGAAGAAAGGCCACACGCTGGAGTTCCTGCGCACCAAGGCCCACCTGCGCATGCGCACCAACACCTTCGGCGCCGTGTTCCGCATCCGCCATCACCTGGCGTTTGCAATCCACAAGTTCTTCAACGACAAGGGCTTCTTCTACCTGCACACGCCGCTGATCACGGCAAGTGACTGTGAGGGTGCCGGCGACATGTTCCAGGTGACCACGCTCGACCTGGGCGACCTGCCCAAGACCGAGGACGGCAAGACCGACTACACGAAGGACTTCTTCGGCAAATCGACGAGCCTGACCGTGTCCGGCCAACTCGAGGGTGAGCTGGGTGCCACCGCCCTGGGCGAGATATACACCTTCGGTCCCACCTTCCGCGCCGAGAACAGCAACACGCCGCGCCACCTGGCCGAGTTCTGGATGATCGAGCCCGAGATGGCCTTCTATGACATCACCGACAACATGGACCTGGCCGAGGAGTTCATCAAGTATTGCGTGAACTATGCACTGGAGCACTGCCAGGACGACCTGGAGTTCCTCAACAAGATGTTTGACAACACGCTCATCGACCGCTTGAAGAGCGTCTTGAAGGAGCCGTTCGTGCGTCTGACCTATACCGAGGGCATCGAGATTCTCAAGCAGGCCAAGAAGAAGTTTGAGTTCCCCGTCGATTGGGGTGTGGACTTGCAGAGCGAGCACGAGCGCTACCTCGTCGAGGAGCACTTCAAGCGTCCCGTCATCTTGACCGACTATCCGCGTGAGATCAAGGCCTTCTACATGAAGCAGAACGAGGACGGCAAGACCGTGCGCGCCATGGACGTGCTGTTCCCCATGATCGGCGAGATCATCGGCGGCAGCGAGCGCGAGGCCGACTATGACAAGCTCATGAGCGAGATCGAGCGCCGCGGCATCCCCATGAAGGACATGTGGTGGTATCTCGACACGCGCCGCTTTGGCACCGTGCCTCACAGCGGCTTCGGTCTGGGATTCGAGCGCCTGATCCTGTTCGTGACCGGCATGGCCAACATCCGCGACGTCATCCCGTTCCCCCGCACGCCCAACAACGCCGAGTTCTAAAAGACTATCACAGGGCCGATTCTCAACCCTATAACCAACCGCAACAGTTCAACGCTGCTGCGGTTGGCTTTTTATAATGTCAAAAATAATGTAATACTCCGCCATTTTATGAATAATTTCATTACCTTTGCATGGTGACAAGGCATCACCTGCCACCCTAGAGTAGTGTGTGGCCGCTAATCTTTATTGAGACCAACCGATGATTAAGAATATTGCTTGTTTTTTCATTCTGTGGACAATTACAGCCGCCACGGCAATGGCTCAACCCGGAGCCATTGAGAAAACGCTCGACGAGTATAACCGAGTACAGTCGATAGAAACAGCCAACCGCTTCTTCAATCTTCTTGACCAAGAACAGTTTACCGAGGAGAAGGTACAGTTCCCCACCCAGACGCCGGCCGACTCGGTCTGCCAGCAGGTGTGGTACTGGGCCGCCGAATGGTTCTATGACAAGCAGGATTACAGCCAGAGTAGAGATTACGGCCTCAAGGCCCTCAAGCTATATCACGGCGCCAGCGAGAGCAAGGCCGACTGCCTGAACCTGCTGGGCTGCATCTATGTCCGCCTGGGCGACTTCAAGAATGCGGCGACCTATGCCAAGCAATGCCTCGACATCGACATGGCTAGCGGCGACCATGACCGCATCTCGTCGAGCATGAACACGCTGGCGGGAATCTACATGGCCGGTCACCAGGCCGATGAAGCCGAGAAGCTGATTGTCCAAGCCATTGAACACGCCGACCTTGCAAACAATCCTGCCCGCAAAGCCGTCCTGCTGGGCACGGCATCCGAGATCTACCATTCTCTCACTCAAGAAGATAAAGCACTTGACTATGCCGAGCAAGCCTATGACCTGGAGCTGCAGCTGGGACGAGCCCTGCCGGCGGCCTACCGCCTGGACCAGAAGGCGTCGGCCCTCATGGGGCTCAAGCGCTATCAGGAGGCCGAGCAGGCCCTGCGCCAGGCCATCCCGGTGATGCGCGAGCAGGGCGACATGCACTCCCTGGCCATCGCCAGCAACCACCTGGGCACCTGCCTGATCTGGCAGAAGCGCAACGACGAGGCCTACCCCTACTACCGCGAGGCGTGCAACCTGTTCGTCAAGATGGGAGACCCTGTCAACGAGATGTACTCCCGGCGCGGACTGTGCCTGAGCATGTGGGAAAGCAACCCCGACAGCGCACGCAGCGAGTTGAACCGCTTCAACTTCTTGAAGGACTCGCTCTACACCAGCGAGTCGGCCGAGGCCCTGGCAAGGATGAATGCCGAGTTCGGCAACGACCAGTTGACGCTGGCCAACAAGCTGGAACGCCAGGCACGCATCCGTGACCGCAACCTGGCCGTCGTGCTGCTGCTGTTGCTGGGCATGACCACATGGTGGTTCATCAACCGCCAGCGCAAGCGCCAGCGCCAGACGATCAACAAACTGCTGCACGAGATCGAACGCCTCAAGGCCGAGAGCGAGGCGGCAAGGGCCGCGATCGAGGCCAGACAGGCCGATGTCGCCCCCGACGATACCCCCATATTGCCCATCGACGACGAAGGCGGCAATGCCGCGACAGTTGTCGGCGTGACCGAGAATGAATTCCTCACGCGTGTCATCGACTTTGTCAACGAGCGCATGGAGGACAACAGCTTCGGTCTGGAGGAGATGGCGTCCCACTTCTCGATGAGCGTGTCCACGCTGCGCCGCCGCCTGCAGGATGCCACGGGTGTATCTCCCAAGTCCTACATCCAGGCCATCCAGATGCAGCGGGCCTGCAACCTGCTCGACGACGGCCTGCAGATTGCCGACGTGGCGATGCGCTGCGGCTTCTCGGAGCCGGGCAGCTTCACCCGCACCTTCAAGCGCGTGCTGGGCATCACCCCGTCACAGTACCGCACCAGGGCTTGACATGCGTCCTCACAGGACACAAGCTCCAATGTTGTTCAAACAACAAAATCAACTCTAGACAACAATTACAACTCACTATGTGGGCATCCGCACTAGATGCCCATTTTTTTGTTTTTACCTAATACAAAATGGCTTTGGGGCGGTTTTTGGCTAAAAATGTTCAGTTTTTGGTCAAAAATGTTCATTGACTTCGCTACCTAAATAGGTAACTTTGCAACAGAAAATTACAAATATTTTATTAACCTTATAAAAGATGCTATTATGAAAAAGATTCTACTAACCCTATTGTTGATGATGGCGGCAATGGCTGCCAGCGCGTTTGATCAAGGTGACTTCCAGTATTTGGTCACCAGCGACTCGACAGTCACACTGAACGGTTTCAAGACCAGTTACACGGGATCATCGACTACTCTGTACATTCCTGGGTACACCTATGATGCAAGTACCCAGAAGTACTACCGCGTAACAAAAATCGCCTGGGGCGCGTTCAACCCCAACATCCGCACCTCGTTTGCCACCCAGCTCCGAGCGATCACCCGCGTTGAGATCAGGCCAGGTGTCGAGGAACTTGACGCCGCCGTGTTCTACAACTGCACCAGCTTGAACACCGTCTATCTGCCCAGCAGTATCAAGAGAATGGGTGCCTATACCTTTGGTGCATGCCCTATCACCTATATTGCCATCGCCGCCGAGGTGATGCCCACCTTTGTGGACAATCTCACATTTAGTGAAATGGGCACGGTGAGTGGCAGTCGCTACTTCACCTGCGCCACGCCCGACGGCAAGACGGCAGCCGATGCAGTGTCGCACATCACCAGCAACTTCACAACCCAGTGGAGCCACACGGCAGCCGACTTCCACAGCCACGTTATCGGCAGCAGCAGCGAGGGCACCTTGTGTGATGTCTATCTCAATGTCTTCACTCCTGTCAAGGCCTCCAACCCCTACCAGTATTACGGCAAGGTCAAGCTGCTGGGTGCCAATCCTCGCGCGAGCAACACCAGCAAGACGCTCAAGTTCCGCTACAACGAGAATCTCACATTGAGCAACGACTATGGCTACTACTATGTCACGGCCATCGACAAGTCGTTCCGCTACCGCGCCACCGATCTCAAGGTGCTGGACCTGAGCCAGACGAGCAAGATGGAGGAGATTGAGGCCCAAGCGCTGTATGGCTGCACAGCATTGACCACGGCCTACATCACGGCCGAGAAGGTCGGTGCCTCGGCATTCAATGGCTGCACGTCGCTGACGTCGCTGACGCTGAGCGAGCGCGTGAAAACACTGGAGGGATTCGCCTTTGCCTACACCGGCATGTCAAGCGTGACCATTCCCGCATCGTTGACGAGCTACGGCATAGGCGCCTTTGCCAACTGCAGCAATTTGACCAAGTTTAACGTGGCATCGGGAAACACCTACTTTGCTACCGATGCCAACACGCCCAACTGCCTGTATAATTACAGCAAGACCATATTGCATCAGATGGGCGCGGGCACCAATCCCATCCCCGGTGCGTTGAGCACCTATATGCCCAACACGCTGACCACCATCAGCACCTATGCGATGGCAGGCACCAAACTCTACACGGTCGATGTCCCCTACGGCGTGAAGACAATCCACCCCTATGCCTTCTCTGGCATGCCCAACGTGCAGACCATCAGGATTCCCAGTTCGGTCACCACGGTGTGGAACAACACCTTCGGAGGGATAAGCTCTACCACATTCAAGCACCTGTACATCAACTTGAATACCATCCCGGCGGCCATGCAGACCGGCTCGGCATTCTACGGCATGGCCAGTGGCGTGACGCTGCATGTGCCCCTGTGGAGAACAGGTTACTACAAGGGCGGATCCTGGTGGTCGGGCGGCTGGAGCAGCAAGTTCACCGGCGGTGTCGTCGAGGATGCCTACGACTTCACCTACACCACATTTGCCACAGGCTCTTATTATGACTTCATCCTGTATTACACCGTGAGCAGCTATGGCTCCTACACCGACACCAAGGTGCAGAGCGCTGCTGCCAATGGTCAGCTCACTGTAGTGAAAGCCACGCTGGGCGCCAGCGGATACTTCGGCGGCGTCATCAACTTCCCCAACACTACCGAGCACCGCGGCAAGACCTATATCACCACCGAGGTGCAGCGCGAGGTGTTCCGCGACATGACGAGGATCTACAGAGTCACCGGCGGTGCTGGCATCAAGAAGATCGGTGCCTTGGCATTTGCGGGCCTGACGGGCTGCAGCGGCGGTTTTAACATCCCCTATCCCGTGGAGTTCGGCGACTCGTCGCTGTACAACTGCAAGACGCCGACCATCACGCTGGGCGACCGCCTGGAGCGCATCGGCCAGGAAGCCTTCCGCCAGACCAATATCACCCAGTTGATTATGCCCAACACCGTGAAATATATCGGCTCGCGCTTCGTCGCCGGATCCAGCTACCTCGACTCAATCAAGGTCTCCAGCGGCATCACCAACATTCCTTACCAGGGCTTTGCCGGTGTGAATGCACGCTACATCGTGCTGCCCTATGGCGTGAAGAGCATCGGGTCTTATGCCTTTGTGAGCGACAAATTTTCGATTGATAACGGAGAGTCTGTCTCTGAGATTAGCGGTTCTAATTATGTGGTCATCCCCAGTTCGGTCACCTCGATTGATCCCGATGCGTTCTCCTGTGCGCGCCATCTGGAAGGGATCTACCTGAACTGCCCCTACGGCGTGTTCACCTCGGTCAAGGACAACTGGCGCCGCCGCATGGACCTGAATGCCAGCAACGCCTACGACTGGAGCGGCCACAAGCTGTATGTGCCCGTGGGACAGGTGCAGCAGTACCGCAACGACCCGGGCATCAGTGCCGCTTGGGACAGCGACGACATCGGCCCCGGAGCGTTTGACTTCACCGCCGAGAACAACTTCGAGGGCACCAACTACCGCATGACGGTAATCAACCCCACGACCAGGACGGCCAAGTATGTCTATGGCGAGGGCAATTCCACCAACACCATTGTCATCACCCAGAAAGGCCTCGACCACAACAGCGGCATCCAGTACACGATGGTGGAAATCGGTGACTCGGCCTTTGTCAAGCACACTGCCGCCACTCGAATCATCTTCGACGACCCGATTGCGGTGACCCGCATCGGCGCCTACGCCTTCCGCGGCCTTACTAACCTCAACACCGAGGTCAGCGTACCCGAGACCGTCACCGAGATCGGCCGGTTTGCGTTCTACGGTTGCACCAATTTGCCCTCGGTATTCCTGAACCGTACCGGCAACACCACCATTTACAACTATGTGTTCTCTACCAGCCAACAGACCATCCTCTACGTGCCGCTCAAGCAACTCTACCATACCAATATCCAGACCTCTTCTTGGTTGGCTAACAGCGCGTCTAACCGACGCTTGCTGCCCTACGTGAAGCCCACCAGCGAGTGGTCGGCCATCTCGGTGCCCGTGAGCGACAACATCCTGCTGCCCTCCACCGGTGAGTTCTATTACGCTCCATCCTACGACGCGAACAGCATGATGCTAAGCAAAACCCAGCTGAGCAACAGCAAGGGCATCAAGGGTGGCGA
>JAFTFA010000041.1 GCA_017449785.1 Muribaculaceae bacterium
ACTACCCATCAGTTGCCTTCAGAGCAGCATGAAGTGGTTTGCAACCAGTGCTTGTTCACCGATTGCGGTGGGCCTTCCACCATCTCTTTCAAAGTTGCGAACCACGACCTTACAACAGCCGTTCGGTTCTCGTGACACACAACGACAGGGCAAAGATACAACAATTTTTGGAATTGTTGCAGTTTGCTATTGAAACGGTTACTCAATCAGCGGTTCATCGAATGACAACATGAGTTGGGCCCGAAACATCTTGTGATCAGGAGTCAAGACACTCGGGTACATCTTGCACACCTCGTTACTACCGTCCACGTAGTCGTAGATGAGGTCGTACTTAAATATGAAGCCTTTGTTCTTGATGCCGTTCCTGAGCGTGATTACCTTGATGTCATCGAGTTTCTTCTGAAGGAGATTGCTCAACTCAACAGAATACTCGAGAGAGAACGAGCCACCGCGAGCAGCAATGGCAAAGTATTTGTCCGAGACATCGATGACCAACTCATCGTTCATCCCAAGGAGAAACGGCTTTTTGGGACTGCAAACGTGAGAGGGAACCATTTCGTCAATATCATTGATATTATCGATAATCTCCTTAGGCAGCCTGATAGGATGATCAAACATGTGGGCGTTGCACACGATGCAGGCTGATTCATCCAACCCAGCTACCCAGATTGATTCCTTGTCGACTGAGGAGGTATGTGAATAATAGTCGAAAAAGCCGATGAGAGAGTTGACGGGCAATTCCTCGATAGGAGGAAGGTTGCCAAACAACTCCTGGTTGAATGCTTCTTGCATCCACTCCAGTGGGTATTCAGCATTGTTCACTACGGGCTCAGTGGCATAGATAAAGAGCCGCCAAGTCTTCTTACGAAGCCGCTCATCGATCTGAACGGCGTTGCGGATGCCCATGGCAACTAAGGTTGCACCAGGCTGGTTTAAAGCTACATACTTCATTTCTTTGTTGTAGTTTTGATGATTTGTAAATGTTAAATAAAAACACCAACATTCAAACCAGCAACAATATAAAGCACGGTAGCCATGGTCATTATTTCCAAATTTTAGCCTATTGCCGTACACAGTCTGTACCGGCAATAGGCTTATGGGGTATTCAATACTGGAGTTAACGGGTTGTTGACTGCAAATTTCATGCCATTTACAGCACGCCGCCTGTATTGAAGCCGAAAGTGTCCCTGTATGGGGACTTTTGATAGCAGATATTGAACTTACCACGAAGAATTATAGTTGGAATATTTGCCCTTTCGAAAAAAATGACTATTTTTGCACCGAAATATTCGCGATATTTCGGTATTAAATTATGTTAATTACTATCATCAAATGACCATTAAAGAGCAGATACTGAGTAAGATTAGGCGCAGTAAAGGCCAAGTGGTTTTTGTCATAGCCGATTTTACAGATTTAGGCTCGCCTGAAACAGTACGCAAGGTGTTCCACCAAGCGTGCCTGTCGGGTGAATTGTATCGTGTTGCGCATGGCATATATGTAAAGCCTGTGATGTCACAGTTCGGCATAGTTCCTCCATCACTTGAAGTCATTGCCGAGGAAATAGCCAAGCGGGACCATGCTCAAATACTGGCCACAGGCAGCACTGCGGCAAATTTGGTCGGGCTGAGCACGCAAGTTCCCATGAACTTATCGTACTTGACCAGCGGCTCGACGCGCATTATACCCATAGGCAATCGCCACATCACCTTTCGCCACGCCTCGCCACGCAATTTTGCTTCGGCTGGCAGAGTGGTTCCCCTCTTGACTCAAGCACTTAAAGAAGTGGGAAAAGATGCTATCGGTGAAAATGAGCTAGGCCTAATCCGCCAATTTGTCGCCGATCATCCCGAAGCAAAGTTTGGGCAAGATTTGCTCCTTGCTCCTCAATGGGTTCAACAGATCATTAAAAAATCACTTGACTCGAAGAAATGAAACACTGGCAACAATATAGTGAACTAGAACGGTTACAACTGCTCGACATCACGGCAGCGCAAAAAGGCTTGCCGCGAATAGCGATTGAGAAAGATTGGTGGGTGACAATGACCCTGAAAGCATTGTCAACAACTCAATACGCACATTTGATGTCGTTCAAAGGCGGTACGTCCTTATCAAAAGGCTGGAACTTGATCAGCCGTTTCAGCGAGGATATTGACATTGCCCTGCGCCGTGAAGACCGTTTCGCCATTTCGTCCACGTCAAACACCCAGAAGGCAAAGGTTCGTCGAGTGGCAAGACATTATATCGTGAGAGAATTGCCCGGAGAGCTGGAACAGGCCTTGTCTTCTTTCGGAGTGACCAATTTCACAGTCGAGCCCGAATTGACAAGAAACAAAGGTGGAGAAATGGTTGAGCTACGTGCTATCACTCATCCGTCCACAATATTTGTGAACTACCAATCAGTAGTGCCTGAACTGTCTGATTACATCAAGCCGCAAGTCAAGATTGAGATAAGCTGTCTATCAATGGACGAGCCAGTTGAGCAAAAGCGACTGAACACATTCATCAGCGAGGCTGTTCCCGCTGCTGATGAGGTTTCCGTTGAATTTATGACAGTCGTTCCCACCAGGACATTCTTGGAAAAGATATTTCTTCTTCACGAGGAATTCCAGAAAGAAACCCCACGGAGTTACAGAATGTCGAGACATCTGTATGATATTGAGAAACTGATGAAGACAGGTTTTGGAGAAGATGCTTTATCTGACAGGGCTTTATATGAGGCCATTGTGACACATCGATCAATTTTCAACAACATACAAGGTGTTGACTATTCACTTCATGCTCCACAAACGATCAATATCATGCCACCTGAAAGAATCTTTCAAGCATGGAAAGATGACTACGAGGCAATGTGCAGAGATTTCATCTATGAGCCATCGCCGTTGTCCTTTAACGACTTACTCAAGAAAATAGAACTTTTGCAAAACAAGATTAGAGCGTTATAACACGCCGCCTGTATTGAAGCCGAAAGTGTTACGGAACGGTAACTTCTCGCAGCCGATGTAGAGCGTGTCGAAGGCATCGGTGCCGTCGGTGCGGTGCTGCAGCAGGTCTTCTTCTGTCTCGGCGAGTTTCTCGCCGCCCTTGTCCTTGCGGAAGCCGTTGCGCCCGCGCACGACACCGGCGGTCTGGATGGCCAGGATGAGGTCATCGTTGTTTTGGCGGTTGAACATCGGCATGAGCCGTTGTTTGCCGGCAAAACCCTGGTTGATGAGCAGGTACTTCTCATCATGGCGCATGGGGTTGCCCAGGTTGATGTCCTCCACCTGCCAGCCGTGCCGCTCGAACTCGTGGCACACCACCCAGTGGAAGTCCTGTTCGTTCACGGCATAGTTGCCGCCCAGGGCGGTACTGTCGTAATAATAGACGACTATCTTTGTCTCGTGGTGGGCATAGTAGCGGCAGAAGTCGTCGATGAGCGCGGGGATCTTGCGCTCGAACTTCGTGTAGAAGCTCTTGATGACGTTCAGGCGGCGCCCTGTGGGCTGGCCCGCCACGATCCAGTTGATGTTGGCGTTATAGTCCATGCCGATGCAGATGGGCGCGTAGGGGTTCACGTCCTTGTCTGCCCGGCTGTCCAGTTGCGACTCGCTGAAATCGTAGCCCAGGCTGTCGAGATAGTCGAAGTCGCTGGCGTTGTACTTGTGGCCCTCCTTCATCGACGAATAGAATCCGTCCTTTGCGATGCCTATGCGTTGGCAGAGGATGGAGGTCTGGAACGTCTTGGGCGTGAGGTCGCGCTTCATCTGCTTGATGTACGACTCGCCGAGCAGCTGGAGGTTCTCGATCGAGGAGTATTCCTTGTAATAGACGGCAACGGACCTCATCTTGTTGAGGTTCGTGTCCAGGCGGCGCAGGTAGGTCTTGAGGTAGCGAGGCACCTTGATGCCCCGTTCCCTCAAGGAACGGATGCGCTGCTTCAGATGCCATATCTCATAGATGGTGCCCTTGATCGTCTCGATGAGCTCGGTGTCCATCTTGTCCTGATAGTGCAGGAACCAGGAGCCCTTCTGGGTCTGCGGCATATCGGAGAGGATCATCACCGAGTGGTTGAACGAGTGGTGGCCGAAGTAGGACTTGATGCCGCCATTGGCAGGCAGCGTCTCGTCCTTGAGTCGCTCGTAGTCGATGAACTTGGCCTCATCGATCAGGAGCCACGAAAGGGTCAGCGAGTTGCTGCTGCCGGGCCTGTCCTGTGAGATGATGATGGCGCATGAGCCGTTGTAGAAGGAAATCACGTGCTCGTACTCGGCGGGCTCGATGATGGGCTTGCCGAAGGATTTGGGAGGTCTCCGACCGATGACGTAGTGCACGCCCTGGATGTAGCCCCAGCGTTTCCACGCCGCCAGCAGTCCCGGGATGGTGTTGGTCAGGCCGTGCTTGTAGGTGGGCACGACGATGCCGCCCGTGCTGCCCGCCATGCGCTGCATGTTGCGCAGCACGAAGGGCGAGGCGATCGAATCGGTTTTGCCGGTTCGACGGCCCGCCACGATGACGGTGGTGTTCGCCCCGATGAGCTGGGTGAGGCGCTGCGGCGTGTTAAAGTAGATTTCCTTCTTGGGTCGTTCCATCTGGCTTCTGTTCGGGGAAAAGCGTGTTCTCTTCAAGGTCGGCCTCCTCGAACTCGACATCCTGGATGTCGATGTTCTCGGCGGTGTACTTCTGGATCATGGCGGCGATGCGCTGGTTGATGTGAGGAATGGGCTTGATGCCCAGCACCGTCGGGTCGCCCGTGGCGGTGAAGGGCTGCACCACGATGAGGTCGTAAGGCACGGCCTGCTCGTCCTCCAGATCGACACGGTTGTACTTGGCGTAGGACGATGAGGCCTTCTCCATGGTCTTGGTGTCCTTGCGCTTCTTGGCCATCTGGTAGGTCTCCAGGATCATCTCGTTGAAACGGTAGCGGTGGAAGTCCCGGCTGGCCTGGGCCAGGTGCGGCAGCAGCGCCTTGACCACGGCAAGGTCGTTGTATGCCTGCATCTTGCTGATGCCGTGGCGCGAGACAGCGGCCTCGACAAACTGGCGGTCCTTGGCGTCGGGGTTGGAGAGGAACCAGTTGTATTCCTCACGGATGCGCAGGACTGCGGCAACGATGACCAGGGGGTATCGCTGCTCCAGTTCCTCGCGTGCCGTGAACAGGTCAACGCGGCAGACTTCCAGTGTGTTGTGTTGGGCCATTACTCGTCGTCCTCCATGTCAAGCAGGTTGCGGTGGGCATTCTCGATGGCCAGCGGCGAGCCTACCTGTGCCAGCATCATCTCCTGATGGTGCAGTTTCACTTTCGACGCCGCTTTGCCACGGAGGTAGCGCTGGCTGACCTCGGTGGTGCGGTCGGCGATGTCCGAGCGGAGAACTTCGGCAGGTATGCCGAGGATCACCGCCATGTCACTAATCTTCAGGTAGATCGAGGCGTATTGCTCAATCTGCTGCAATTCTTCTTCTGAATAGGTCATTGAGCGGTACTGAGTGGTTTGTGATCAAGTCTTCTATCTGTGCGTGCAGCGTGCGGAAGATCTCGAGGTCGGTGGTGACGAAGGCACTCTCCGAGCGGTTGCCTCGCGTGAGGTTCTGCGAGGTGACGATGGAAACGACCTCTCCCTTGAGGCTGCGCACGAGCAGGATCTTGCTGTGGTTGTCGGCAAGATAGGTGGTATTGATGACCTGTGTGATGAACGCCCAGAGCTTGAGGGTCTTGTTGGTGGCCTTGTGGTCGAGCACCAGGTTGAAACGGGTGACGAGGCCCGACTTCTCGATGAAGAAGAGCCTTCGGATGAATTCTTCGGAGATCGAGAAGGATGTCTGCCACACCTCGGACTTGCCGAGCTGTTGCAGCGTCCAGTCGAGGACATCGGCCACCTGCAGGGCATTGGAGAGATAAGCCTGGTAAGGTTTATCTCTCAACGGCTGCAAAAAATCTTCTATTGATGCCGTGCGTTTCATAAAAGAGTATTACTTTTGCAATATCCAATTTGGTGAGGTTGGGGAGCCTTCGGGTCCGACTTCGCCTTTTTATATTATCCCCAACTCCTTGAGTTCCATGGTCATCTTCTCTGTCGGGCTGATGATCTTGCCGTACCAGTCGAGGATCTGAGCCTTCAGTTCCTCGGTGGGCTTCTTGGCATAGCGGCCCTTGGCCAGGTTGATCATCCGCACGGCCTTCTTGCTCTCTTCACGGACATCGGCGGTGAGCTGCTGCTCGCCGTCCATGCCGGTGTAGTGGTCGTAACGCTCCCAGTTGGAGTGCAGCTTCTTGTCCATGGCGATCAGTTCCTTGAGGAACGGGTAACGTTCACTGTCGGGACAGGTGGCGTTCTCCAGCGAGAGCGAGCGCAGTTTCAGATGCAGCTCGCGCATACGCTGCACGATGCCCAGGTTCTCGACATAGAGCGCCTGGATCTCGTCGGGCAACTGGTCGTGGTCAGCCCGCTTGCCGGCCTTGAACTCGTTGGCAGGTTGCTGCTGCTCGACTTCAAGGCTGCGCTTGACCACGATCTTGTTGACCTCGGCCTGCATCGCCTCGACCTGCTCATGGGTGACCTGCTGCAGGCGGAACGAGAGCCGCTTCTTCAGCTGGTACTCGATGAACGGGGCCTTACCGCGAGGGTTGGCCATCAGGTTGCGGTACATGATCTGGTTGCCCGTGAGCTGGAGCAGCAGCATGGCACCCTGGGCGTAGTCACGCTCGGTGGCATCCTGTGCCAGCCATGCCTGTACTTTATCGTTAAACTTCTGGTTCATATCAAGTTTACAATTCTAAATTCGTAATTTACATTTTCAAAGTTTATTGTTCACTGAGGTCACGAAAAATAGGTTGCGGTTAAGAGGTTGGAGGAGTTTCCTCATGGCCGCCAATGTCTGCCCGGTTGTCACAAAGTCATCATAGACGATGATGTTGGGCTCTTTGGGCAGCACATTGAGTTCAAAAACTGCGTTTACTCGCTGCTTGGTGTGGCAAAATGCCACATCCTTTAGATGGGAACAGCACATCCACATCAATCTGCATGTGTATGGCAATCAGCAACTGTATGTTCCTTTCAGGCTCTATCCTTCCCGTGACCCAGGCGGGATCACGCTTCCAAAACGAAGCCTCTCGAGTCGGTTTTTCTGACTTGAGGGGTTTCACTTTTTTTAGCAGAGCATCAAAGAAGATGTCGCCCGTATCGACGTCTTTTCGGGTGATCATCCCGAAGATGTCAAGGTTCTGCGGACAATCTGCCAGGGGCAGTTCAATCTCCATGCTGTAGTCGTCGGCGTCGGTGAAGATGCGGTTCTCCGAAAATTTGTGCAAGCCGAAGGCAATAAAGCGTGCCTTAATTGCTGAGGCGCCGCCAAATTTATCCATACGTACTCTATCGAAGACCCCTTCTTCAACGCTGCCTGCTTTCCGTTATCGTCAGTATCATAAAATAGCGGTTGATTTACTTAATGCAAAGGTAAATCAACCGCGTATGCTGTGAAAAGACGTACCGATAAATTGGAATACTTTTTGTAGCAATAATAAGATGATGATAGGCCTATTTCTCTAACGTCGTTAGCCACTCGGCACATTCATCGGCTAGCAGGGCAATGAGTTTCATATAGTAGGTAGTCAGTTCAGCTGGTTTTTTCTTATTCAACCCTGACATGTTATGTTGCAGAGAAAGCAGGATGCGGAGCATTCGGCGTGTGAACTGCTCGTCTCCAAAATAATTAATCAGGGCGATAATATGCTTGTATGGGCACAGGCGATGTCCACATTCCCAGGCATTGTAAGTGGCTTGCGAGATATCCAATGCAAAGGCAATCTGTTCTTGAGTTACACCCTTATTCTGGCGTGCTTGCAGAAGAGCCGACGAGAAATCATACAGGATATTCATTTCTCACCTCCTTTCAGATAATAGGGCAAAAACTCATCAGGGTCATTCACACTTATGGCAACGGGTATTCCGTTCTTGCGATAAATCAAAAAAACATTCTTTTCATCAGTAGCATAAGAGAGAAATGTGCCAATTCCTTTAGAGCGAAACCAACCAATGTAACCAAATACTCCTCCACAACCAAATAGCCTTATCGTAGAAATACGTGAAAACAGCTGTTGCTCATCGACTCGTACAATGCGGTCAATGTTTTCATACGGTATATGCTTTGTTCGAGCCAGAGTCCGAACACCAACTCCTTCATCGTCAGCAACTATGTACATTGGGAAAATGAAGAAGCTCAAAATCGATGGAACCAGTGTGAAAGCCATAATGACCCATGCGATGATGAGATTATAAGTACCCCTCGCTACGAGGTACATCATAACGAAGACACTGAGAATAACGATTGAGTAGAAAATGGCACTTATCCACTTTACCGATTTGCTTTGCAAACATTCATAAATTGTTTTCATAACTCTTTTTGTTTTAGTTAATTATTTTAATCACGTTGCAAAGTTATTACCAATCTCATCTCATTATTATCAGTTTTGCTGATAAAGTATTTTCTCGGTGATTTATTGCTTCATGAGACGCTGGTATTCGTTGTCCTTAGTTTTATAAATTTGGTAAAAGATGTTCAACCGCATGCGCCTTGAAAAGACGCAGAGTCAACTACATGGCGAGACGCAAGCCACGAGATGAACTCGAGTATCTGGGATAGTCACTATCACGATATGACACACGACAACTTGCAGGGTCGCTGTTACCCCATCCACCCCCACGGAAGACACGAACAATGCCTGTTGTTGGGCCTGTGGGATTTGCCTGAGCTTCTTCGGTATAATAACTCATGAAGTCATTACACCACTCAAAGACATTTCCGGACATGTCATACAAGCCTAACTCGTTTGCCTTTTTCGTACCTACAGGATGGGTAATGGAGCCACAATTCATCCAATACCAAGCAACTTCATTCACATCATTGCTGCCCGAGTATTTATAGCCCTTACTCTTGTTGCCGCCACGTGCAGCATACTCCCATTCGGCCTCTGTCGGCAAACGGAATTGCTTACCCGTCATTTGGTTTAACTTTGTTATAAACTCTTGACAGTTTTCCCAAGATACCCATTCTACAGGAAGTTCATCATCATTTTTGAAGAAGCTGGGATTATTGCCCATTACGGCTTGCCATAATGCTTGTGTGACTTCTGTTTCGCCGATGCTGAAACTTGAGAGCGTAACTTGATGAGCTGGATACTCATTTTCGCCAGCATCACTTCCTTGTTCGGGAGTAGCACCCATGGTAAAGGTGCCGCCTTCAACCTTGACCATTTTAAATGCCACTCCGTTCACACTAATTGTCTCAGTTTCAAAGGGTGTTGGTGCACAGCCTCCCAGGATGATATCGATGATGACATTGACATCGGCAATGTTGATTTCGCCGTCATTGTTGACATCGGCAGACGCGTTGTTGCCACCACCTAATATCACATCAATGATGGCGTTGATATCAGCGATGTTGACCTCTCCATCGTTATTCACATCACCTTTTATCATCTCTGCGTTGCGGGATATTATGATGTGATCAGCAGCATTACCGTTGCCGTAAGCGATGTAATAACCGTAGTCGCTGTGGTCAGTATAGGCGTCAGCGGGATATGTGATGGAACAGTTCGTGAAGGTGATACCCTCGCCGATTCGATCGACTCCACCTTTGATATCGGCTTTCACATTGTCAAAGTCAAGTTTGCACAGCACGCCGTCACCATTATTCATGATGCCGTTAGGGGTCTGCAAATGAATATCCTTGATTGTCAAGCGTGTGCAAACAAGGAAAATGCCACGCATACGGCTCGCGACATAAAGGCTGCCGTCGCCTTGTATTGTCACATTCTTGCTGTTATAGCCATCTAAAGACAGGGCAACAAAACCATTTGTATTCAGTTTACACTCTCCCTGGATGACGATGGTCGCGTCCTCGGTAACACGCACCGGATACACGTAGTCATAGGGGTTTTCACTGATATGCTCCAAAACG
>JAFTFA010000042.1 GCA_017449785.1 Muribaculaceae bacterium
CCACCAGATTCTCGAGCATCTGGGTGCTCTCGGCAAGAGTGATAACCATGTCGCTGGCTGCGGTGACCTCGTGGTCCTCATAGCCAACAGACGAAACGAGGAGCTTGGCACCCTCGGGCACGCCGTCAAGGGTAAAGAGACCGTCAAAGTCGGTAGCTGTACCCATCTGCGTGCCGACGACACGAACAGTCGCGCCGATCACGGGCTCGCCGGTAGCATCCTTAACAACGCCATTCACAGCAATCTGTGCATAGGCTCCCAGTGACAGGAACAGTCCCATCACGAGGGTAAGAATCCTAAAAGGAATTCTGATGTTTACCTGCTTCATTTTTAAATTTTTAAAGTTAATATTATGTTGATAATCAATTATTTAAAATTCAACTGACAAAACACTTCTTGGGCTCAGACAGCCCTCGTGTTGGTCTCTAATGGCCGTTTTAAGGCAATTAAAACATGGCAAAAATAGAGTTTTTAAATAAATTTTTCTTTTTTTATAATGTTAAAAATTTCACTAAATACATGCAATCGTTTGCGCAATCCAGATTTTCATTGTATTTTCGCCGTTGATTGGGAGCTGCGGCACCTCATCAACAATAACCAATCACTCAAGTGTAAAAACCTAGACCAGAAATCATTATGAATGACAAACAGCAACTGACGATGAAGGACATAGCCCGCGAGTTAGGCGTGTCGGTAGCCACCGTGTCACGCGCCCTGAGCGACAGTCCCAGCATCTCGCGGGAACGGCGCCAAGCCATCCAGCAGTATGCCCGCGAGCACAATTACTTCCCCAACATCATCGCCGAGCAGCTGCGCCACAACAAGCGCAACCCGTCGCGGGCCATCGGCGTGATTGTTCCCGAGCTGGTGCACTATTACTTCTCGTCGGTGCTCGACGGCATCGAGGCCGAGGCATCAGCCCGCGGCTACCAGATCATGGTGGCCAAGAGCAACGAGAGCTACGAGCGCGAGGTCCAGATCTGTGAAGCGATGCTCAAGAACAAGGTGTGCGGCATCATCGTGTCCCAGGCCAAGGACACCGAGCGATATGACCACTTCCTGCACCTGGAGGCAGCCGGCGTGCCGCTGGTGTTCTATGACCGCATCTGCCCGGCGCTCAATGCCAGCCGCGTGGTGGTCGATGACTACATGGGCACGCTCAATGCAGTGTCCCACCTCATCGAGACGGGCTGCAAGCGGGTGGCCTTCTATGGCGCACCTATGAGCATGGAGATTGCCGTGAACCGCTTCAACGGCTACCGTGACGCCCTGTATCGCCACGGCCTGACGCTTGACGAGTCGCTGGTGCGCATCTGTGACAACCGTGCCGATGCCGAGCGCATCACGCCGGCCATGATGCGCATGGAGCAGAGGCCCGACGCCTTCTTTGCCGTCAACGACGAGACGGCCATCGGCATCCTGTCGGTGGTCAAGCGACTGGGGTTCAACGTGCCGGACGAGGTGAGCATCTGCGGCTTTACCAACGGCTTCCGCGCCACGGTGTGCGACCCGATGCTCACGACGGTCGAGCAGCGCGGTTCCCAAGTGGGCAAGGAGGCGGCCGACATCCTCATCGGCCTGGTCGAGGGCACCCTCCCCGCCAACCACGCCGAGAAACGCATCGTCAAGACCCGCCTGGTCGTGCGCGGCACCACCCGCCCCCTGTAACCCATAATCATAAAAACAACTCAAACAACTTAAACGACTATTTTTTGTACTTAAGATATGGAGAGAATGAAGAAGATATTTGCAGTATTGATGGCTGTGATGGCGCTGAGCATGAGCGGCCAGGTAGAGAGGCCCAAACTGGTTGTCGGGCTCGTAGTGGACCAGATGAGGTGGGACTACCTCTATAATTACCAGTGGGGCGAGGGCGGCTTCAAGACCCTGCTGCGAGACGGGTACAGGTGCAACAACGCCATCATCGACTATGTGCCCACAGTGACCGCCGCGGGGCACTCCTCGCTGTACACGGGCACGACACCCGCCTTTCACGGCATCGCCGGCAACAATTTCATGCTCAACGGCAAGAACGTGACCAGCGTGCAGGACGATAGCGAGCGCGGCGTGGGCGGCAATGACAAGACCGCCGGCAAGTCACCCCGCAACCTGATCACCACCACCATCGCCGACCAGCTGCTGCTAGCCACTGACTTCAAGAGCCGCGCCGTGGGCATCGCCCTGAAGGACCGCGCCGCCATTCTGCCCGCCGGACATCATCCCGTGGGTGCCTACTGGTTTGACAAGGGCAGCAGCTCGTTTGTCACCAGCACCTACTACCGTGACAAGCTACCCCAGTGGGTGAGCGACTTCAATAAGTCTCACCGCAAGGAGCTGTCCATGGACCTGAACAACACGCCCATGGGCACCACGATGACCTTCGCCATGGCCGAGCAGGCATTGATCAACGAGGGGCTGGGCCAGGACGACGTGACCGATCTGCTGGCCGTCAGCGTGTCCAACACCGACATGTGTGCCCACTATTATGGCACCCACTCGCCCAAGGTCGATTCCATCTACTACCAGCTCGACCTCGAGATTGCCCACTTCATCGAGGTGCTCGACGAGCGCGTGGGCCGCGGCAACTACCTGCTGTTCCTGAGCGCCGACCACGGCGGCACCCACAGCCATCCCCGCATGACGGCCCACGGCCTGCCCAGCGGCTGCTGGTACAATCCCGATGCCCTGACGGCTGCCAACGAGGCACTGGAGAAGCAGTTCGGCGTCAAGAAGCTGCTCAAGGCCGAGATGGAATACACCTTCTACCTCAACCACGAGGCCATCGACAGTGCCCGCCTCGACCGTGATGTCGTGGCCCGAGCCGCCTGTCAGGCGCTGGAAATGCCCGTAGAGATACAGTGGGCCATCGACGTCGCGCACATCGACACCTACCCCATTCCCACCATCCTGAAGGAGCGCATCAAGCTGGGCTACTTCCCCGGGCGCAGCGGTGACATCTACATCGTGCCGCGCACGGGCGTGTATGCCGGCAAGACCGAGTGGGCCGGTTCCAACCACGGCTCGTGGAGCCAGAGCGATTCCCACATCCCCATGATCTTCATGGGCTGGCACGTCACTCCCGGCGAGACTAGCCGCCTGACCCACATGACCGACATCGCGGCCACCATCTGCTCCATGCTGCACATCCAGGCGCCCAATGGCTGCATCGGCACCCCCGTCCTCGAGTAAAAGAGCAATATTTACCCATAACCGACGGTGTCATCACCTCCGCCTCATTTTTTCAGACGACAGCTACAACCTGCTGACAACAGAAACAACCTAAACCAAATTAGTGCCGACGCTTCACCCGCGCCGACACTAATTACTTTACAACTGTGCCCCATCCAATGGGCACCAGACCTTGCATTGTGCAAGACAAAAATATTCTAGATAAGGGAAATATCAGAACACGACTCCAAATCTCAAATTGCAAGAGCCTAATGCGTCATTTAAAATAGACTGGCGTTCATATCCAATCTGTAATTGGAATTTCTTGTATTGGAAACCAATAGCAGGCGAGAATACGAAGCCACCTTCACCGCTAATGCTTTGGGTCACCCCAAAGCCATAGCCAAGATCCAATGAGAGGAATGGAGAGAATGAATCATTGACAGGATAGTAACCCTTCAAATTAACAAAAACGGGCACTACGACCTCAGAATCATCGCCACTGCTTCCTTCATCGAAGAAATACCAATCTGCGCCAAATCCGAGTCCTGCAAACAAATAATCACCTACTCTTGCACCATGAATAGTGCGGAAATTAGCCACAGGACGGCCAGTCTGATAGCCTTCGGTTGTTATTGAAGCACCCAAATCAACTTCTCCTTGATACTTAATTTCTTGTGCGCTCATTGAAATCAATGAAGCCAGAATCAGCATTAATGTAAAATAAAACTTTGTCATAGTTACTTCAAAATAGTGATTAATATGCCTCTTTTTGTATTACTAAAGGCTTGATAATACTACGGTTTACTGTTCATATTCAATTCTCTTGACCGTCAACTTCTGCTTGCTGATGGTATAGAAACCGATACCACAATAAGACAGAGGCATATACCTGATGCGGATGATTTCCTGACCATCTACCATGAATGCCAACTCATCGGCCTCCTTGACCAAGGTCCACTCCTGCTCAAGTTTCTTATTCTTTTTCCACTTGATTCCTTGGTGATAGCTTCCTACCTCCTGATTGTTTTCATAACGTCTGAAGCTCACAGCATACTCATTGAATGAAAAGCAATAGAAATTGCCATCATCACGATAATTGAAGATGAACCCTACTTGCTTATCATCCTTGAGTTTGTCGATCAACACATGAGCCGTGACCTTGAAATCTTTTTCCACATTGATTGGAGCATAGCAGTGGGTCTTGAGCGCTAATTCTTCATGCTTGGACTTGATATCCAACTGACCATTAATTATCGCAATGGTGCCGATATCTCCATCTATTTCACCTTCGTTCCAACCGTAGATGTTGGCACTGAAATCGTCTACAATCACATTAGCCCTGGCGCCAATCGCCAGAGTGGCCATCAACAATAAAATGATAACATTAATCTTCTTCATCTTGACTTATCTTCTTATTAATTATCAGAAACTATGCAATTTTCCAATTCTGGTCTGCAACTCCTGGATAAGGGGTTCAAACTCTCTGGGGATGCGATCAATCTCCACAAACTCGCCATGTTTTCCCAGTTTGGTTGCAGCGACTTCACTCAGCATCTTAATCTGGAAAGCGACCAGCTCGGGATTTGAAATATCACGGATGACCACCCTGTTGCACAATTGCTTGTCACTCATGGTAAAATCGGTGTAATGCCAGGGAGTCTGTACAAAACCGCTATAGAAATCGGTGGTCTCGATCTCATCAAAGTAATTCAGCAACACCTGGTGCAGCAACTTCCAAGCGGTTTTAGTATCGTAGGTCCCATCGGCTTTCTTAATATAGAACTTCTTATCTACCTCTATCGTGAAAAACTTGTTCACCGCACCTGATGGCACGGTTCCATTAATAAAACCGTCGGGTTGCATCACCAGATGCACACTCTCGCGCTTGTCGCCGCCATAGAACTTGGTATTGATTGTGAGAAAGCCGTCACACTCAACGCGGATGACAGCAACAGCATTTTTCTTCTTTGGGCAAGGAAACTCACCATAGCCATTTCCCACAAAGTTGTTGTCTACATAGATAGCGGCCTCACGGGGTTCTACCGAAATCTTGACAATCTTGGTTCTGCCGAATGCTGCTGCACTGATGGCACTACACAGCACCAGTAACATGGTTAATAATACTTTCTGTTTCATGTCTTTTTTCATTTATTATTAGTTAGTCTTCGCTTTTCTACCTCCTGACGAATATTGCAGGTTATGTTGAATCTGCAAGTCAATCAACTCATTGTTCACTCGTCCTTCTTTACTGAAGGTTCTCCTGTAAACCTCTGTTCCCTGATCATAGCAAGTTACCACAACATCCTGCTTGGAGTTAGGGAACACATAGTTCACTAGTGCCTTGCCAGCATACTCCCCATCGATGTAGATATCTACAGTGGGATCATCACAAGAAAAATTCAATCTCGTGGGCGAAACACATCCCACCAGCAGCATGAACAGGCCGACAGCCGAAAGCAATAAAAATCTGATTCTCATTCTTAAGTAATATTAAAAGTCAATGCCAAAGCGGAAGTCAAGACCGCCGCAATTCTTCTTATCATTGAAAAAAACATATTCTGCCTGCTGCATCGTGTAGCCGATGCCGACATTTAAGCCGAGGTTATCGTTAAGTTCAAAGCGACAGCCCACCGAGGGATTGATATAAAAACCTTTCACATCCAGGAACGAGTAGCCCACTCGCAAGTCTACATAGGGGGTAATCTCGTTTTCCAGAATATCACTGCGAAAGTGAGCAAACACCGGGAGGCTGGTTGCCTCATCGTGGCCGTTAAAGTAATAATTGAAACCGACACCGAGGCCAGCGAAGAATTGGGGCGCAATCTGATAGCCATGGGAGGTCATGATGCCCACGCGGTCATGATTCTTTCCCCAGTCGCCAATGCCTAGGGTATAGGAGAAGTCAGCAAATCCGCGATAGCCCTGCTGGATGCCTTCGTCGTAAAAGTAGATGGCGCTTGCTGTCGCGCTGGACAGCAACATCAATGCGATCAATAACAAACATTTCTTCATGATTTCTATGATTTATATGACTAATTATCACGTTGAGCCAGAAACGGCTCCTTTACATGCTGCAAAGTTATTGATAAGTGCATTAATTGGGGTAGGCAGGACGTTGCACATGTTTCTACGATAATGTAGAATCATTTTCAACGTCTATGTTATTTTCTTGACAATAAAGGGAAAAGAAGTTGCGGTGCAGGATGATGCTGATGCGCTCCAGCAGGCGGGTGTCGATGCCCTGGCGCTTGAAGATGTTGTACACATTGGTGCGGTCACAGTGCAACTTGTCGGCGAGCCAGGTGGGGCCACGCTCCTGACGATATAGTTCTGCCTTGATTTCTCTACCGATATGTATTGCCATTATCCAATAGCCGACCCCACGGACGGCACCAGTTGTTATACAATTACTAATGTGTCGCATCCATAGCTGGAAGCGATAAACATTTTGCCGTGCAAAATTACTGCTAATTGCAACTTGGTGCCCTGGACGGGTATTGCAGATAATACTACAGATGTGTAGAATCATTTTCGGCATCGCCTATTTCATCCTGGCAATAGAGCGTGAAGAAGTTGCGGCCCAACACGGCACCGATGCGTTGCAGCAGTATCGTGTCGATCCCCTCGCGCTTGAAGATGTTGTAAACGTTTGTCCGGTCACAGTGGAGCCTATGGGCCAACCACGTTGCGCCGCGCCCTTGCCGGCGCAGCTCAGCTTCAATTTCTCTACCGATGTGAATCATCATAATCGTCCTGATGTCTTGCAGCAGTTTCCTGCCGCAACCTTGTTAATATTTCACTAGCATGAGAACAAAAAAATTCTCTCTAGTCAGTCATGATTTTCAATCTAACGCTTGGGAGCCCCCGCGCGTGAGGTTCCGAGCATACATCGAAAAATCACGTCACGAAAGGACATAGTTCTCCCTAGTGTTCCTTTTATCTAAAATGCCATAAGATTGAAAATCAGACCTTTAAAAAGAACTCTGATTTCATACTAATAAAATATTTAGCCTAAAGCTAATCAGGCGGACGATATATGATATTCATTTTCTTGAGTAGTTTGAAATGAAGTTAATAATGCCAATTAATCACTGCTGTAGCATTCAGGGGCCCTGTGATGCCAGTCAGCCCATCGGCTCAGTGGCAAGTACCCCATTGATACAGCACGGCAAAGTTACTTCTTTCCCTCCAGAATCCCAAACAAAAATCGTAGAAAATAATTCTACAGCCAGCAACATCGTCGCGAAAAAACGTCTACCATATCATTATATTAATGAGAAAATTGTAACTTTGCGGGTCAGTTGACCAAACGATAATCGATACAAACCCGATAGAACAATGAGTAAAGAGACTTTTCATCACCTTGAGGCACTGCGCCAGGAGATGCGCCGCCTGAACGGGCAGGCGCTGGTTTCTTTTTCAACAAGGAATACATGATGGAGGCAACAAACAACAACATCGAACTATCCCAGACGGGTTTGTCGCAGGACTACAAGGCCCTGTATCATGACGCTTGCACCATCA
>JAFTFA010000043.1 GCA_017449785.1 Muribaculaceae bacterium
CGAGCCGCTCGACATCCTGGGCGGACAGGTGGAACGCTAAGAAAGCGAAATTGTAACGAAAACAAGAAAAGACAACTGAGAAAATATGAGCATTAAGGAGTATTTCGTCTCGATCTTCAAAGGCTTTTACAGCCTCATTAAGGGCATGGAAGTCACCGGCAAGGAGCTGGTGACCCCCAAGGTGACCGAGCAGTATCCCGAGAACCGCGCCACCCTCCACATCCCGGAGCGGTTCAGGGCAACACTGGAGTTCATCTATGATGACAACGGCTACCACAAGTGCATCGCTTGCGGCAGCTGTGAGCGCAACTGCCCCAACCAGACCATCAGCATCACCAAGCGCATGGTCGAACTGCCCGACGGCAAGAAGAAGCAGAAGCTCGACAAGTACATGTATGACCTGGGGAGCTGCACCTTCTGCGGCCTGTGTGTACAGGTGTGCCCCACCAACGTCATCCGCTTCAGCAACGACTTTGAGCAGGCGGTATTCACCCGCGAGAAGCTCGTCAAGCAGCTCAATTACCTGCCCGAGAAGGACGACGCTCCCGCTCCCGCACCCGCCGCCAGGCCCGCGGCCCCTGCCGCTGCGCCCAAGCCCGCCGCTGCTGACGTGACTAAACAAAAACCTGAACAAAACAAGGAATAATGGAATCACTAGGTAACATAATTTTGTATTTCATCGTTGCGATCGCCATCATCGTCTTCTCGGTGCTGACGGTGACCACGCGCAAGATATTGCGCTCCGCAACCTATCTGCTGTTCGTCCTCTTTGCAACAGCGATCATCTACTTCCAGATGGACTACCAGTTCCTGGGAGCAGTGCAGATTGCCGTCTATGCCGGCGGCATCCTGGTGCTGTTCGTCTTTGCCATCATGCTCACGCAGCGGCCCGGACAGGACGCCGACGTGCTGGCCTCGCACCGGCGCTGGATCGGCCTATTGGCAGCCATCGGCGGCGTGGCCCTGTGCGGCTATGGACTGTTCAGCTATGCCGACTATGCCGGCCGCTTGCTCACCAGTGCTGTGGACATCGATATGGACAAGATCGGCCACTTCCTGTTGAGTACCGACAAGTTTGGCTACCTGTTGCCTTTTGAGGCCATCAGCGTGTTGTTATTGGCTTGTATCATCGGAGGTGTGGTTATTGCCCGTCGCCGCTAACCGTTAAATGTGATTAGATTATGGATTTGACACTGTTTATGTATCTCATTCCCAGCCTCATCATGTTTGGCTGCGGTGTTTACGGTTTCATCACCCGCAAGAACATGATTGCTATCATGATTTCGCTCGAGTTGATGCTCAACTCGGTGGATATCAACTTTGTGGTGTTTAACCGTTACCTGTTCCCCGGTCAGATGGACGGCATGTTCTTCTCGCTGTTCGCGATTGCCATCGCGGCTGCCGAGACGGCCCTTGCCCTGGCCATCATCATCAATGTGTTCCGCATTGCCAAGAACGTGGACATCAACCAAATCACTAAACTGAAATTCTAACGATTATGCCACTAAGTTTAGCAATAGTAGTTGTAGCATTACCCCTGCTGATGTTCCTGTTCCTGGGACTCGTCGGGGTGAAAATGGGTAGAAAAATCACCGGCGTGATCGGCGTGCTGGCCATGCTCGTCGACACCGTCCTGGCCTATGGCGTGGCGCTGACCTACTTCTTCGGCACCGGCCAGGGACAGATGCTGGACGGCGTCCGTCAGGCCGTCGTCGTCGCCAATCCCGCCTGGCTGTCGTTTACCGACACGATGGTCGTGCGCATGGGCGTCCTGGTGGACCCCATCGCGGCGATGATGCTCGTGGTCATCACCACCGTCTCGCTGATGGTGCACCTCTACAGCCTCGGGTACATGAGCGACCATGAGGGCAACGCCGAGAAGGGATTCCAGCGTTACTATGCCTTCCTGGCCCTGTTCACGTTCTCGATGCTGGGTCTGGTGGTGGCTACCAACATTTTCCAGATTTTCATCTTCTTTGAGATGGTGGGTCTGTCGTCCTACCTGCTCATCGGTTTCTACTACTCGTCGCCCGCGGCCAACCATGCCAACAAGAAGGCCTTCATCGTCACCCGTCTGGCCGACCTGTTCTTCCTGTTGGGTATCATGATCCTGAGCTACTATACCAACACCTTCGACTTCGACAAGCTCGTCTTCGGGCCCACGATGTCGGGTAGCCTCGAGACGGCCCAGAGTGCCATCAGCACTGCCGGTGGCGCCACCTTCATGGGCTGCTCGGTCATGGCATGGGCGTTGACGTTCATCTTCATCGGCGGTGCCGGCAAGAGTGCGATGTACCCGTTGCACATCTGGCTGCCCGATGCCATGGAGGGTCCCACCCCCGTGTCGGCCCTGATCCACGCCGCGACCATGGTTGTCGCCGGTGTGTTCCTGGTCGCCAGGTTGTTCCCGCTCTATGTGCTCGTGCAGGGCGCGATGAACGTCATTCTGGTGGTCGGCGCGTTCACGGCCTTCTATGCCGCCGCGATCGCCTGCACCCAGAGCGACATCAAGCGCGCGCTGGCCTTCTCGACCATCTCCCAGATCGCCTTCATGATGACCTCGCTGGCCGTGAGCTCCAACGAGAACTCGCTCATCGAGATCCACGGTGGCCTGGGCCTGGGTTACATGGCCTCGATGTTCCACCTGTTCACCCACGCCATGTTCAAGGCGCTGCTCTTCCTGTGCGCCGGTGCCATCATCCATGCCGTCCACAGCAATGAGAACGACAAGATGCACGGCCTGCACAAGTTCATGCCCATCACCAGCATCTGCTTCCTGATCGGCTGTCTGGCCATCGCGGGCATTCCCCCGTTTGCCGGCTTCTGGTCCAAGGACGAGATCCTCGTCGCCGCCTACGAGCGCGGCCTGTGTTGGGGCCTGTGGATGTCGATGGTGGCTTGCATGACCGCCTTCTACATGTTCCGCATCTACTACCTCATCTTCTTCTGGAAGAAACATGAGGTTCACGACGAGCATCACGCTCCCAAGGATCAGGTGTGGACAATGACGCTGCCGCTGATTATCCTGGCAGCCATCTCGGTGGTAGCAGGCTTCGTGCCCTTCCACGACATGGTCACCTGGGACGGCAAGGCCTTGCACACGTCCATCAACTGGACCGTTGCCTGCTCGAGCGTTGTCGTTGCCTTGGTGGGCATCGGCCTGGCCACGGCGATGTACTACAAGGAGAACCCCCTGCCCGAGCGCATGGCCAACGCGATGCGCGGCCTGTGGACCGCCAGCTACAAGCGCTTCTACATGGACGAACTCTACCAGTTCATCACCCACAAGGTGATCTTCCAGGCCATCTGTGTGCCCATCGCATGGTTTGACCGTCACATCATCGACGGCTTCTTCAACCTGCTGGCCGATGCTACCAACTCGCTCTCGTTCGGCATCCGCCGCATGCAGTCGGGCAGCATCCAGGCCTATGTATATGTTTACTTGATCGGTGCTCTGCTGCTTGCAGCCATCACCATGGTGTGTGTATTACTGTAATCAACAACGGTCTAGACAAAATAGAAAGGATATATCAAATGGAAATTTTCAATAATATACTGATTTACTTTGTGATCGTGCCTCTGCTGACGCTGGGTGGACTGGCCGTGTGCCGCAACCAGGGCATCAAGGCCATCAGGACCGTTGCCGTCGTCGGTGCCAGCGTGCTCGTCGTGCTTGCCGCCGTGCTCGTCAAGATGTTCCTTGACGCCCGCGCCGGTGGTGACACCAGCGAGATGATCCTGCGCAGCGACGTGATGTGGTATGCCCCGTTCAACGTCCATCTGGCTCTCGGCGTGGATGGCGTCAGCGTGGTGATGATCCTGCTGTCGGCGTTCATCGTGTTCGCCGGCGTGTTCGCCTCGTGGAAGATGAATCCCCTGCCCCGGCAGTTCTTCATGTGGTTCTTCCTGTTGTCCACGGGTGTGTTCGGCTTCTTTATCTCGATCGACCTGTTCACGATGTTCATGTTCTATGAGGTCGCTCTGATTCCCATGTACCTGTTGATCGGCGTGTGGGGCAGCGGCAACAAGAACTACAGTGCCATGAAGCTGACGCTCATGCTCATGGGTGGCTCGGCCTTCCTGATGCTCGGCTTGATCGGCATCTACTTCCACTCGGCACCCGAGGGTCAGCCCTTGACGATGAACATCCTGGACATCGCCCATAACGACGCGATTCCCCACCAGTGGCAGATGGTGCTCTTCCCGCTGACGTTTGTCGGCTTCGGCGTGCTGGGTGCCATGTTCCCGTTCCACACCTGGTCTCCCGACGGCCATGCCTCGGCGCCCACCGCGGTGTCGATGCTCCACGCCGGCGTGCTGATGAAGCTGGGAGGCTATGGCTGCTTCCGCATCGCCATCTATCTGATGCCCTATGCGGCCAACGAGCTGGCATGGATCTTCCTGCTGCTGACGGGCTTCAGCATCGTCTATGGTGCATTGAGTGCCTGTGTGCAGACCGACCTCAAGTACATCAACGCCTATTCCAGCGTGAGCCACTGCGGTATGGTGCTGTTCGCCATCTTGATGTTCAACACCACCGCGATGACCGGTGCCGTGCTGCAGATGCTCTCCCACGGTCTGATGACGGCCCTGTTCTTTGCCCTGATCGGTATGATCTATGGCCGCACCCACACGCGTGACATCCGCGACATGGGCGGCATGATGCACATCATGCCCTACCTGGGCGTGGGCTATGTGATCGCCGGTCTGGCGTCGCTGGGTCTGCCGGGCCTGAGCGGCTTCGCTGCCGAGATGACCATCTTCTTCGGTTCGTTCCAGCACACCGACACCTTCCACCGCGTGCTCACCATCATGGCCACCACGTCGATTGTCGTGACGGCGGTCTATATCCTGCGCGTTGTCGCCAAGCTCCTGTTCGGTGAGGTACAGGATGAGCACCACCGCACGTTGACCGACGCCAGCTGGGAGGAGCGCCTCTCGACCGCCACGCTCATCCTGGCCGTGGCTGCCATCGGCTGCTTTCCCAACTTCTTTGTGGACATTATCAAGAGCAGCTTCAACCCCGTTGTCGAGGCCTTGCAGGCTGCCCTGCCCCTGTGATGAAATGAAAGTGTTTAACCTGATAAAAAGCTATAATTAAGATATGATGGATTATTCACAATTCTTATTGATGCCGCAGGAGATAGGCCTGTTGCTGGTTTTCCTGCTCGTTTTCATCTATGACACTTTCATGCCCGAGCGCACCCAGCGCTACATGCCCGTGTTCTCGGTCATCATGATGGCGATATACACGATCTACTGCTTCTGCTGCCCCGCCGCAACGGGCGAGGCCTTCGGCGGCATGTTCGAGTCCAGCGCTCCCACCTGGGTGATGAAGAACATCCTCAACGTGGGAGTCGTACTGGTGCTCCTGCAGGCTGTCAAGTGGACCAACAGCGACTTTGTCAGCGTTCGCCGCGGCGAGTTCTACGAGTTGACGCTGTTGACGCTGCTGGGCATGTTCCTCATGATCTCGGCACGCCACTTTTTGCTGTTCGTCATCGGCCTGGAGACCGCCTCGCTGCCCATCGCTGCGCTGGCCGCCTTTGAGAAGCGCCACTACGAGAGCCACGAGGCTGCGGCCAAGTATATCTTCACCGCCATCTTCTCGTCGGCCATCTTCCTGCTGGGCATCTCGTTTGTCTATGGCATGAGTGGCTCGCTCTACTTCAAGGACATCGCTACCGCGCTCATCGGCAACCAGTCGGCCCTGTTGATCGCCTCGCTGGCCTTTGTCATCGCCGGTGTGGGCTTCAAGCTCTCGCTCGTGCCCTTCCACCTGTGGACGGCCGACGTTTACCAGGGCTCGCCCACGGCAGTGACCAGCTACCTGTCGGTCATCAGCAAGGGTGCCGCCGCCTTCTCGTTCCTGATCATTCTGGTGCAGGTCTTCGGCTCGGCCTACAGCCAGGTGTGGGAGTGGATGCTCTATGCAGTGATCATCCTCACCATCACCCTGGGTAACCTGTTCGCCGTGCGCCAGCGCAACCTCAAGCGCTTCCTGGCCTTCTCGTCGATCTCGCAGGCCGGCTACATCATGCTCGGCGTCATCGCCGTCAACGTGATGGGCATGAGCTCGATGATCTACTATGTGCTGGTCTACATCTTCAGCAACCTGGCCGCCTTCGGCGTGATTGCTGCTATCGAGCGCCAGACGGGTCGCGTCACCATGGACGACTACAACGGTCTGTTCAAGACCAACCCCTGGCTCGCCTTCACGATGATGCTTGCCATGTTCTCGCTGGGTGGTATTCCCCCGTTTGCAGGCTTCTTCAGCAAGTTCTTCATCTTTGTCGGCGCCTGCCACCAGGGTTCGGTGGCCATCTACGCGCTGGTACTCATCGCGCTGGTCAACACGATCATCTCGCTGTACTACTACCTGCTCGTGGTCAAGGCCATGTTCTTGCGCCAGGACGACTGCGTCATCCCCACCATCAAGAGCCACTGGACCGAGCGTCTGGGTCTCATCCTGTGTGTGCTGGGCGTGATCTTCATCGGCTTGATCTCGTGCATCTATGCCAGCATCAACGGTGCTGTCGATGCCATCAGCTCGATGTTTGCAGCCGTGCAGTGATGACGCGCTATCGTGACTAGAAACAATGAAATCTAATGATAATAAAACAACTTCTGATATCATTTAGCATAACCAAAGAACACTGAGAAGAATTGTTTCATGTTGCAGAGAGGGGCCGGTGGCAATCCACCGAGCCCCTCATTTCTTTCTCAGCCATGGGTACACGGTGCAGCCCCACAGTACCTCACGCTAAGCCGCTAAGACGCAAAGCGAGGTTGACATAAACGTCAAGAAATCAGACAAATATGCAAATGCATATATAGAAAGTTTTATATAGTTGATTGCTCGCAAGGGGCTCGCAATTACAGTGCGGATGCAAAAAAATAAGGTTGTAATTGTTGTCAAACAGGTTGTTACGGTTGTTTGAAAATAGTCTCAAACGAACCTAACGCCGCGAAGACGCAAAATCACCGTAACTGCATCGGTATCGAAGTATTTATGCAATCTAGAAGATTTTTCCCCAGAAACCAATGGTTGTTTATAAAAAAATGCGACCACAAGCGGGGCGTGTATTTATTTTTTGGTGAAAAAGGTTGCGGGAGTGATAATTTATCATTATATTTGCGCCATTACTTAATAACTGAACGAAATATTTACTAACCAATAACAACCCCAATGATTATGAAAAGATTTTTACTCACAACATTGACGTTGCTGCTGGCCGTCGTTGCTGCGCGCGCCGACGTGACCATCAACAGCACCAACTTCCCTGACGCGAACTTCCGCTCCTACCTGCTGAGTGAGTATCCCAGCGGCACCATCACCACGGCGCAGCTCAATGCCCGCACCACGCTGGAGCTGGGAAGCATGAACATCTCTAACCTGAAGGGCGTTGAGTATTTCACTCAATTGACAAGGCTCCATTGCTTCAACAACAACCTGACCACCGTTGACTTGGGCAGCAACACCAAGTTGACGTATCTCAACTTGGGCAGCAACAAACTGACCTCAATTAATGTGACTGCCAACACAGAATTGGAGCAATTATATCTCCAGTACAACCAGCTCACCTCAGTCAATGTGTCAAGTCACAGTAAACTTTATCTACTCTGGATCATGGACAATCCGAACCTGACGGGTCTTTACTGCTGGCGCAACAACTTGACGAATCTTAGGGTCGATGGCTGCACGGCATTGTTATATCTCAAGTGCTACAACAACTATAACCTGACTGAGATTACAGGTCTGGCAGATTGTACCAATTTGACCTATCTGGACTGTGAGGACTGCGCCATCACCGACATCAGCGCCGTCAGCAACATGCCCAACCTGGAGACCCTGCTCGCACAGAACAACCAACTGACCACGCTCACCGTCAACGGCAAGAGCAAATTGACCAAGCTGCGCGTCCTGGGCAACAAACAGCTGACTACACTCTCCTGCTCCAGTTGTAAGTTGAACTCGCTCGATGTGAAAGGCTGCACGGCGCTGACCGACCTGAGGTGTTACTACAACGATGACCTGACTGAGATTACAGGTCTGGCTGACTGTACCGCGTTAACCTATCTGGACTGTGAGGACTGCGCCATCACCAGCCTGCCAGGCGTGAACAATATGTCCAACCTGCAAACGTTGTGGGCCCGCAACAACCAGCTGACGGGCGCCCTCGAAGTGAACAACAAACCCTACCTGCAAAGGCTGAGGGTCAAGGGCAACCCGGGTCTGACAGACCTCACCTGTACCCACAATGCGTTGACCTCGCTCGATGTCACGGGCTGCACGGGATTGGTCAATCTGTTCTGCGAGAGCAACAGCAATCTTACCACAATTACTGGACTGAGCGACTGCACAGCGTTGGATTGGTTTGGCTGCGATTATTGCGCAATCACTTCACTTGACATGACCTTCTGTCCCGGCATCAGCAGTCTGTATTGCAACAACAACCAGTTGACCTCGCTCAACGTGTCGGGACTCACTGAGTTGATAATCTTAAACTGCAAGGATAACCCCAACCTCGAAGATATTACTGGACTGACTGACTGCACAGCCCTCTACTATCTCGAGTGCTCGCGCTGTGCCCTCTCCACCCTGGAACTGAGCAACTTCAGCGACTTGACCGAGCTGTGGTGCAGTGGTAACCAGTTCACATCACTGATGGGGAGCAATTTGTCCAATTTAAAGACGCTGGTAGCCAGTGATAACCCGTTGCTTGAAGAACTCGAATGTGAAGGCTGTGCCTTGACCCAACTGTATGTTTATAACTGCCCCAAACTCTATTATCTCGATTGCATTGGTAACCTACTGGAGGAATTGAACATTGACACTTGTCCTGAGCTCTTGTACCTCCTGTGTAATCAAAACAAGCTGACCTCACTGGACATCAGCAACAATCCGAAGCTCCTATACATCTGGTGTAACAGCAATCAATTGACCAGTCTGGACCTGACCAATTGCGAAGATGGTTTACAATCATTTGACTGCCGCTACAACCAGCTCAGCGGCACGCTTGATGTCGGCAGGTTTACCAATTTACGAGAACTCGCCATCAGCAACAATGAGTACTCAAGTTTGCAAAATGTTGCTAATCACACTGAACTGACACTGCTATACTGTGCAAACAATCACCTTACCAGCCTTGACGTGAGCGGCTGCTCTGCGCTTGAACGTCTGCAAGCTCAAACTAACCAGCTTACCAGCCTGAATGTGAGCGATTGTCCTGCACTGAGTTTATTGGCGATCTTTTATAACCAGATCAATAGCTTCTACATGGGACAGGTTGTGAATGGCATGAACACTCGCCCAGCAAGCGACCGGGGATTGTTTTATGTATGGGTCTATGATCCAAGCGACCCCGACTTTAACGTGATCTCTACCGCTCAAGTCGAGGTGGCAGAAAGCAAATACTGGGACGTGTACGCATGGCTGGGTGACGGCTCTGGCTGGAGTCCCTATGCCGGCACGATCTTTGAGCGCGGCGACGTGAACAATGACGGCCTGGTCAACATCAGCGACGTGACCACGCTCATCAACCTGCTGCTGGCCGGCAACGCCAGTGGCAACGCTGCTGCCGACTGCAACACCGACGGCGCCGTCAACATCACCGACGTGACGACTCTCATCAACTACCTGTTGAAGGGCTCATGGCCCGCTGCCGCACTCCATGCCAAGGCTGCCGCGAGTGACGGCTCCAGAACAGTAGCCGAGCCCATGCCCACCCTTGAGAGCGAGATCGTCATGGAACGCCCCGCCCGCCCCGTGCGCAAGATCTGACACGCCGCATCCCGAAAATCAAACAACTGAACGATCGGAATCCGGAGGCAGCATGATTTAAAAACGAGCCCTATGTTTGACCATGACGGTGCAAACATAGGGCTTGAGTTATTTTTTTTTAAAAAAACAACGTACCGGGCCGGATGGATTGTTTTTATCGTCTTGGCCTTCTTTTTCTGACAAAAAGAAGTAAAAAATGCTTTATTTATTATAAATTATTTGTAACTTTGGCGTATTAAAACAAATAACAACAGAAACTCGCTATTATTCACCCTCTAAAACTCAAATGAATATGAAAAAAATCCTACTTGCCACACTGACCGTGCTCATGGCAGCGCTGGCTGCGCGCGCCGACGTGACCATCAAAAGCACCAACTTTCCTGACGCCGCCTTCCGCTCCTACCTGCTGAGCGAGTACCCCAGCGGCACCATCACCACGGCGCAGCTCCAGGCCCGCACTACACTCGAGGTGAACAACAAGGGCATCTCCAACATGAAGGGTGTGGAATACTTTACCGAGCTGACGCGCCTGAGTTGTTACTACAACAATCTCACGACGATTGACGTGAGCAGCAACACCAAGCTAATCTACCTGAACGTGTACCGCAACAAGTTGACCTCGATCACCGGCCTGGACAATTGTACAGTACTCGAGCAGCTCTACCTGCACTACAACCAGTTGACCTCGGTATCGGTGAACAACCACAGTGCCTTGAGAACATTGTGGGTAAATCAGAATCCCAACCTCAAGACCTTCTACTGCTGGCGCAACGTGTTGACCAACGTTGACGTGACGGGGTGCACCTCGCTGAAAGATCTCAGGTGCTATGAGAACCCTAACCTGGTCTCCATCAACGGCCTTGCCGACTGCACCAAGCTGACCTATCTGGACTGTGAGGACTGCTACTTCACTGACCTGAGCGCGGTGAGCGGCATGAGCTTGCTGGAGACCCTGCTGGCCCGCAACAACAAGCTCACGTCGCTCGAAGTCAAGAATAAGCTATCGTTGACCAGCCTGAGGGTGTACGGCAACACGCTGATGACCACCCTCAATTGCGAAAACTGCGCCCTGACGTCGCTCGACATCACCAATAGCAACTCGCTGACGTCGCTGAATTGCTGCAACAACGATGACCTTAACACGATTACAAGCCTGTCGGCCTGCACGACCCTCAAGGAGCTGGTGTGCTATAGCTGCTCGTTGACCGACTTGAGTGCCCTGAACAGCCTGAGCAATATTGAGCGTGTCGTCTGCTCGGACAACAACATCACCGAACTCACGGTGAGCAACAAGTCCAAACTATGGCAACTGGCCGTTGACGACAACCCCCAGCTCACCAAGGTTGTAGCAATCGGTAACAGTGCATTGAGGATCCTCAACGTCGCTGGCTGCACAGCCCTGGAGACGCTGAATTGCTATAGCAACCCACAACTGCCTGAGATCGACGGCCTGGCAGACTGCAAGGGGGCGCTGAAACACCTCAGTTGCTACCAGTGTGCATTGACCTCGCTGGACTTGACAGACTTCACCAGCCTGGATTATTTGGTATGCTCCAGCAACAATCTGACTTATCTCAACGTGACCAACTGTGGGGCTTTAATCGACTTGATGTGCTATTACAACGATAACCTTCAAAGCATCCATGGCTTGTCATCTTGCACGGCCTTGACCTACCTCGACTGTGAGGACTGCGCCATCACCAGCCTGAGTGACATCTTCTTTCTGGTAAACCTGACCCATATCTATGCCCGCAACAACAAGCTGAGTTATTTTAACTACTATGGCAGCAGCACCGAACACCCGCTGACGACGTTGCGCTTGTCGGGCAACGAGAGCCTCACGGATGTAGATTGTTACAATACCAATCTCTCTGATCTGAACCTCGACGGCTGCACGGCCCTTGAGTCCCTGTATATCAACAACAACAAGTTGACCGAACTTGATCTCTCGACCTTATCCAGCCTGCTTTATCTCAATTGCAATGCTAACCAGTTGACCGAGCTGGACATCAGTCATTGTCCGAATTTGGTCTTGCTGTGGTGCAATCAGAACCAGTTGACCAGCCTGGACCTGAGCAACTGCTCGGATAACTTCTATTCGCTGGATTGCCGCATCAACAACATCGGCAACGCCCTAGACTTGACCCGCTTCTCCAAGGTGCACCAGATTGCCTGCAGCGATAACCAGATTCCCCAACTGACCCTGGGCGACCGCAACGAGCTCACCGACGTCTGGTGTGCCAACAATCAGCTGTCCACCCTGGACCTGAGCAACAGCCCGGTTCTCAAGTTCCTGGATGCCCAGAGCAACCAGCTCGTGAACCTGAACGTGAGCGGCTGCACGGCCCTCGAGATACTGTATGCCCACCGCAACGAGCTCACCAGCCTGGACGTCAGCAACCTGACCGCGCTCCAGGTATTGTACGCCCAGTACAACAATCTCACGAGCCTGAGGGTGGCCAACTGCCCTGCCCTGTACATGTTGCCCATATTCTATAATCAGATCCAGGCCGGCCAGATGGGCAAGACGGTCAACTGGCTGCCCACGCGCAGCGAGGAAGACCGCGGCAGGTTCTACGTCTATGCCCCAGAGCATCCCGAGACCGGTCGGGTCGATGGCAACGTCATAACGCCCAATCAGGTGGCCCTGGCCAATGACAAGTACTGGGATGTCTATCGCTGGAATTGGGACAGCAATGATTGGGAGATCTATACCGGCGAGGCCTACACCCGCGGCGACGTGAACAATGACGGCCTGGTCAACATCAGCGACGTGACCACGCTCATCAACCTGCTGCTGGGCGGCAATGCCGGCGGCAACGCTGCTGCCGACTGCAACAGCGACGGCAACGTCAACATCACCGACGTGACGGCACTCATCAACTTCCTGCTCTCGCACAGCTGGTCCGCCTCGTTGCACAAGGCAGCGGCCGACACTCACACCGCCAAGGCGGAGCCCACCCTTCCTACCAGCGTGCGCCACCTCTCGCTCCCCACGCTTGAAACACCAAGGCGCTGAATTAACGTTAAAGACAAGAAGGACAACTGATACAATCTATTAACTTCTAAAATTGAAAGAATCATGATTAAACGACTATTTTACAGGTTTCTGACGCTTGTGGCGGCCTTGACGGCACTGCACGCGACCGCCCAGATGTATATCGTGGGCGATGCCCCCTTCGGCAACTGGAGCCTGACCGACCCGGCCACGATGACCGACAATGGGGACGGGACCTACAGTTTCACGGCCCCGATATCGGGCACGGTGTACTTTATCTTTGCCGACGGCCTGGTCGACGACTGGGACACGTTCAGTAGCAACTATCGCTATGGCCCGACAACGGTGGGCCAGGGCGAGACGGTGGAATCCGACCGATGGGTGACAACCCAGAGGAGCACCCAGGAGGCCTACATCTTCAAGGGCGACGGGTCGACCTACAGGATCACCTTTGACAAGAACAACCTGCGCTTCAAGATCACGCGCAACTTCTACGACTTTGTGTCAGATGGTTTCTATTTTACAATAACAAGCGATTATACCGTGAAGCTGGTCAACAGCGGTAAGTATGCCTCGGACTATTCGGGCAATGTCACCATCCCGTCCTATGTCACCCACGAGGGCATGACCTATACCGTCACAGCCATCGGCAGGGAAGCTTTCTATAGTTGTCATCAGCTCACCTGGGTGAACATTCCCACGACAGTGACCACGATCGAGAACTCGGCATTTTACTATTGCACGGGGCTGACCAAGGTGGAAATCCCCGAGTCGGTGGTCGAGATCGGTGACTGGAACTTCTATTGCAGCGATGAGCTGACGACGGTGATCCTCCCCTCGACACTCACCACGATGGGACACGACTGTTTCGGTTCTTGCCCCAAGTTGAGCAAGGTGACCTGCAAGGCAACGACACCCCCGTCGATCGGGCAGAACTGCTTCGCCGAGCCCTACACGACCAAGCCCACCCTCTATGTGCCCGAGAGTGCCATCAACGCCTATCAGGCCATCCAAAATTGGAGTACCTACTTCAGTTCCATCACGACGATGGTTGACTATGACTTCACCTACATGAATCTCAAGTTTGTCATCACCAGCCCGACTACGGCCAAGTGCATCGGCCCGGCGATCACCAACCCTTCAGGCGGTTGGAGCATTCCTAACGCTGCCAATGGCTACATGGTTACCGAGGTCGGTGACAATGCCTTCTTAAATTGCACGCACATCACGTCCATGAGCTTGGGTGACAACGTCGAGAAAGTCGGGCCCTATGCGTTCTACCTGTGTACTGGAATGACGACCTTGAATCTGGGGTCTGTCAAAGTTATTGATGATGCAGCCTTCGGTGACTGCACAGCACTGACCTCGGTCTATTTGCCTAACACGCTGCAATCCCTGGGACACTATGCATTCGGCGGCTGTGGATTGACGTCGGTCAACATTCCTGGTTCGGTTGTCAACATCATCGAAAACCCCTTCTATAACTGCACGGCATTGACCGAGATCAATACCCTGGAGCATAACGAGTACTACGAGTCATTGCACGGCGTCCTGTATAACAAATCCATCACAAGCGTGATTGCTTATCCCGCCGGGAAAAACGATACAGAATATACCATACTCGGGAATGTGACCACCATCGGGTCACACGCTTTTGGATACAGCAAGCTGCAGCGTGTGATCCTCCCTCCCACGCTGACCGGCGTCGGCTATCTTGCTTTCTCCTTTAACGATGCGCTGACCACAGTCGTCTGTCAGGCCCAGACACCGCCCGCAATCAATGGCTATGCCTTTGAATCGACGATTGAGAACGATGGCATAAAACTGATGGTTCCCAAGGGATGCAAGAGTGCCTATCAGGCAGCTCGCGTCTGGCAAGATTTCCCCAACATCGTTGAGATGAACTACGATTTCATGGTCGACGGCATCTATTACAAGATCTTGAGCAGCAGTCCCGCGACTGTCGAGGTCACCTACCGGGACACCGACTACAACAGTTACCACGGCGTGGTGAACGTCCCCGCGTCGGTAACCCACGGCGGCGTGACCTATACCGTCACCGCCATCGGCAACAGTGCGTTCCGCAAGTGTGACGACTTGACATCGCTCACGTTGCCCAACACTATCACCGAGATCAAGCCTCTTGCCTTCTACTACTGCGACGGCCTGACCAGTCTGGACATCCCCAACAGCGTGACGACCATCCAGCATGAAGCTTTCTGGATCTGCCGCGGCCTCACCCACGTGACCATCCCCAACTCGGTGACCAGCATCGGCTATGATGCCTTCCGCAACTGCTCGGCCCTGTCCAGCGTGGTCATCGGCAAGAACGTGGCCACCATCGGCCAGAACTGCTTCCTCTATGACCCATTGCTCACCGAGATCACCTGCCTGGGCGAGACGCCGCCCGCCGTGAGCAACACGACCCACTTCTTCAGCCTGTATGAGGGCGTGACGCTGCGCGTCCCCTACGGCTCGCATGAGGCCTACCGCAACACCGCTCCCTGGAGCGAGTTGAGCCACATCGTCAGCGAGCAGACCATCGAGCCCGCCCTGCTGGGTGACGTGAACGGCGACGGCCTGGTCAACATCAGCGACGTAACCTCGTTGATCAACCTGCTGCTCAAGGGCAACAACCAGCCCGGCGACCACCCCGCCGCCGACGTCAACGGCGACAGCCAGGTCAACATCAGCGATGTGACCTCTCTGATCAACAAGCTGCTCAAGGGCGACACGGGAACGACCACCGGCGGCACCGCCAGGACCGACTTCCTGATCAACAGCGTGCCCTTCACGATGGTCAAGGTCGATGACGGCACCTTCATGATGGGCTTGGACAACGATGCCTCGGCCACTCCCGTGCATCAAGTGACCCTGAGTGACTACAGCATCGGCGAGACCGAGGTCACCCAGGCCCTGTGGCAGACCGTCATGGGCAGCAACCCGAGCTTCTTCTCCGGCGACGTGAACCTGCCCGTGGAGAATATGAACTGGAACGACTGCCAGACGTTTGTCAGCAAATTAAGCCAACTGACGGGAAAGAACTTCGGTCTGCCCACCGAGGCCCAATGGGAATTTGCTGCCCGTGGCGGCAACAAGAGCCAGGGCTATACCTATCCGGGCAGCAATGACCCCGGTGAGGTGGCATGGTATCAAGCCAACTCGGGCAACAAGACCCACCCCGTGGGCACCAAGGCACCCAACGAGCTGGGCCTGTATGACATGGCAGGCAACGTGTTCGAGTGGTGCCAGGACTACTGGGGAAGCTACACCAGCGCGGCACAGACCGATCCTCAAGGCCCCACCAGCGGCG
>JAFTFA010000044.1 GCA_017449785.1 Muribaculaceae bacterium
ATACAGTGTTGAGTGACGGCCTTTGTCATGGAGATATTGCGAGCGAAGTGATAACGTCTGATTGCCAGATACCTTCCAGTCAAATCCGATACTTGCCACATGGGTATTGTTGCGGTTGTGGTCATTGGGATTGTCCGTAGTATATTCCTTGCTGGACAAATCGTACAGACCCAAGTAGGATTTGCTATAAGAAATTGGATAATTCCACCTGATATGGCCGTAGCCATAACCGGCGCTGAAGTTCCACTTCTTGTCGGTGTGCGAGTACTGGATGTTGGGCTGCTCATTGACGATGTGGTCATCGCCGTTATTGCCAGGCGATACAATCGTGAAGTTGTTAATGGACAAGCCGTTGCCAATGTAATCTTTTTTCAGTTTGATGTCAATGACATATTTATAACCGGCAATAACGTATCTGCCAGGCAATTCATGGATGATTTCTATCTCCTTGACCCTTTTAGGATCGATTGCCCTGACATAATCAAAGTTACGCTCCTGCCCGTCAACTATCACGAGAACCCGCTCGTCGTTCTTAACGCTGATTTTTGATTTCAATTGGTCGAACTTCACACCGGGCAACAAGTTCATGATATCGAATACATTGGTAACGCCCTTGCGATGGTTCTCGGTGATCTTGAACACATCGCCCTTGGCATGGTGCTTGATCAGGCTCTCGGTGAACACCAGTTCGGGGAGTGTAATTTCCATGATCGAGTCCTGATGATTTTGCCCATTGGCCCCGAAGAACAGACTTCCGAGCATTAAAAATGTGTATAATCTTCTCATAATAACTGATTTAATGATTAAAAGCGTTTTGGGTTATGCAAAAATAACTTATCAGGTAAGGGCATACAATACCCAATAGGGTGTTTCTATCCCTCATGGAAATACCCTTCTGAAAGGAAGGTTGTCTTGAAAGAAAGTTGTGTTACTCGTCGCGGTACACGAGGATGTCGCCAGGAGTACAATCCAGGGCTCGGCAGATGGCATCGAGCGTCGAGAAGCGCACAGCCTTGGCCTTGCCGGTCTTGAGGATGGAGAGGTTGGCAATCGTGATTCCAACACGTCCGCTCAACTCGTTGAGTGACATCTTGCGACGCGCCATCATCACATCTAGATTTACGATAATCATGATGAATTGGGGTTTTAGATGGTTAACTGTTGTTCCACGGCTGCGTCGCAGGCCAACTTGTAGAGCATGGCAACGATGACGGCTACAAACGCATAGACAAACGGGGTATCGGTCAAGAACCATTCATATTGATCAGTAGCCGAGCAGGCAAAGCCCATATTGTCGCTGATAAATGAATGGATGGGCAAGACTATCGCCATAGCCCACAACAGCACCACATTGGCATGGTTAAAGATCGTGCCTCCCTTCAAGTGCTTGAGGATGTTGAAAACAAATGCGGCCATCAGCCCCGCCAGCGAGAGAATCATGATGCGGTTGACAACAAACATGGTCAATTTTAAACCCATCTGCGGTGAACCCCAGTTGATCACCCCCTTGCCGCTACCGGTCGTCAAGACAAAATAGGACTGATAGGCATAAAATGCCACCCACAAGACGATGCAGACAAGTGCTATCAGGCACACAATTTTCAATACGCTGTTTGATGTCTTTTTCATACTGTACAACTCTGCTAAAGATTAATTCTGCCGCAAAGATAGATGAATTTATTGAAAAACAATAAATATTTCATGCTTTTTAAGAAATTTTAATCATTTCTCATGGCTATACCCTTAGTGCAGAGCTATCAGGAGGGCTAGGGTGAAAGCAAGCATCATCACCTCGGCGAGGCGATTGATGTGGGTGGCAGTGTGCATGTCGGCAGTGGTGAGAGGACGGTCGTTGGTGCCGATAAAGGGTTTGTCGATCAGCTCCCCGAAGTAATAGTGCGGACCGCCGAAGCGGCAGTCGAGGATGCCCGCCAGGGCCGCCTCGGGATAACCGCTGTTGGGGCTCGCGTGGCGGCGACCATTTTTCCAGACAAATGAAAGGAGCGACAACCTGCCCCCGGCGATGACCATCAGCAGGGCCGTCAGGCGGGCGGGGACATAGTTGGCCACGTCGTCGATGCGGGCGGCCCAGCGGCCATAGTCCCTGTAGCGCGCCGTGCGGTAGCCCACCATCGAGTCGAGCGTGTTGACCATCTTGTAGGCCAGCATGCCGGGCGTGCCCAGCAAGGCGAGCCAGAAAAGCGGAGCAATCACGCCGTCGCTCAGGTTCTCGGCAAGGGTCTCGAGGGCAGCCGTGCGCACCTCCTGGGCCGACAGTTGAGAAGTGTCGCGGCCGACGATGCGGGCAACCTGCCTGCGCCCCTCGTCCAGCGAGCGGTCGAGCGCGAGGAAGACATCGCGCACCTCACGGATGAGCGTCGTTCCCGCCAAGCAGTAGAAGATGATGACAGTGTCGAGCACGAGCCACAAGGCCACATGGGGAATCAAGCGTTTTAAGCCCCAGGTGACAAAAAATACCATCAAGATCAAGGCAACAGCCATCACGGCACCCTTGGCCACGCGATGACGCCCCCTGTTGAGGCGATGCTCGCAGGAGGAAATCATCTTGCCGAACCACACGACGGGATGCGGCAACCGCGGGGGATCACCCAGAAAGAAATCCAGCAACCAGCCCAACAAGAGCGGCAAGACAAGCAGTAACGTTTCGTTCATTTCTCTCTCTAAAAAGGAAACAATGTGTAGAATCAACACCGTAGCTATCGCAACAACCAACTATGCCTTGCTGTCCTGTCGTTTTTCCAGATAAATGCGGATGGCAGCGACCAGGGCATCATTCTCGGCAGGAGATTGAGCGGCAATGCGGAAGTGATGGGGCGTCAATCCAGTGAAATTGGATGCATCGCGGATGAGGATACCGTGCTCCTGTGCCAGATGCTCCTTCAACTCGCTGGCAGTTGTCGCAGCGATGGTGCACAGGAAGAAATTGGTCTGAGTTTCCTGTGTGCCGACACCGTCTATCCCATCGAGCGCCAAGCGCAAACGCTGGGTCTCGGCGAGATAAGACGGCAAATCGGGGATCGCTGTTTTGCCACGCTCCTCGAGCCACTTGCCCGCCTCCAGCGACAGGGCATTGATGGCCCACGGGCGGTATTGCTCACGCAGGCGGCTGATGATGCCGGCAGGAGCAGTGACATAACCCAGACGCAGACCCGGCACGGCATATCGCTTGGTCATCGAGTGCAGCAGGATGATATTGTCACTTTTCACGGCCTCGGCGGGTAACAACAGCGGTGCTTGGGTATAGTCCTCGTAGGACTGGTCCACAATGAGCAGACGGTGGCAACCGGCCAGGGCCTTGACCTCACTGGCAGGCATGACTGCGCCAGTCGGGTTATTGGGGTTACATAGCCAGCACAAGGCGCCATCTTCCTGTTCTTGATAACCAAACACGCGACAAGCATCCTCATATTCCCTGAACGTGGGCCTCATGATGCGGCAAGAGCCTAGGTGCCGATAGGCCTGGGCAACCAGGTAGATAGCGTCAACTGCGCCACTTGTCACCAGCACCTCGTCGGGGCTGATGCCGCAGTCACAGGCAATCATCCGCTCCAGCGAAGCCGCCGAGGGCTCGGGATAGGAGCGTATCACATCCAGGCGGGTTGCCAGAAATGCATCCAGCGCACGTTGATCAGTCCCGTTGAAAATATTGGAACTGAAGTTCATCTTGATATTATCGTAGCGATACAGGTCGTCGCCGTGTCCTTCAATCATGATCGGTGAGAATTTGATAAAGACGTTGTATATCAACGTGTTGACGCACATGGTCAGCCAGTTTGTCGTATTGTTCTTCCTTGAATGCCGCATAGTCAAACGGGGCACCGCCCTGGGCTACCTTGTCCTTATAAGGCTCCAAGAGGAAATCCACAAAGGGCGCATTGTCAAGAATGCCGTGGACATAGGTGCCCATGCACTTGCCGTCCACGATATAGCCGTCGTCACGCCCATCGTCAAGATGCAGCAACGGTGACGGCACGGCATCTCCCACAGGATGGGTTTCGCCCTGGTGGATTTCATACCCTTGCCCATACTGGCATGTGACCTGGCGGGTCTTTTTGTCGCCATTCATTGTCGTGGTTGTGGGCAACAGGCCCAAGCCCGGCAAACGCTCGATATCTCCCTCAACATGATCGGGATCGAGCACTTCCATGCCCATCATCTGGTAACCGCCACAGATGCCCAACACTGTCGCGCCCTCGCGACGTGCGCGGACAATAGCCTGGGCGCAACCATTGCGACGCAGCTCATACAGGTCATGCAGGGTGGATTTGGTACCTGGCAGAATGATGATGTCAGCCTTCTTGATATCCTCGGTATTGCTGGTATAGAAAAGATGTACCCTAGAGTCCCGCTCGAGGGCGTCAAAGTCGGTATAATTGGAAAGGTGGCGCAGCATGACGACAGCCACATTGACCTTACCACGCTCGGCCTGCATCGACTTCTGCACGAGGGCCACGCTGTCTTCTTCCTCAATGTGAATATCTTTGAAATAAGGAATTACACCCAGCACGGGGACGCAGCAGATGTCCTCGAGCATCTTCCTGCCCTCGTCAAAGAGACGCATATCGCCGCGGAACTTGTTGATAATGATGCCCTTGATAAGCGTCTGGTCTTCAGGCGACTGCAAGGCGATGCTGCCATAGACCGAGGCAAACACGCCGCCGCGGTCGATATCTCCCACCAGAATGACGTCGGCACCGGCATGGCGTGCCATGGGCAGATTCACCAAGTCGGTATCGCGCAGGTTGATTTCTGAGATGCTACCTGCGCCCTCCATCACGATGGGATTGTAACGGGCGGCCAAGCGGTCGAAGGCATCGCACACCTCACGGCGGTAATCAATATCAGACGTGCCGCGCCGCCAGTATTCATAGGCATTCTTGTTGCCGATGGGTTTGCCGTGCAGGATCACCTGTGACGTATGGTCGCTCTGCGGCTTGAGCAGCAAGGGGTTCATGTCCGTGTGACACGGAATACCGGCAGCCTCGGCCTGAACGGCCTGGGCACGGCCGATTTCCAGCCCATCGGGAGTAGCATAGGAATTCAGTGCCATATTTTGGGCCTTGAACGGGGCCGGATGATAACCATCCTGCTTGAAGATGCGACACAAGGCAGCCGCAATGACGCTTTTGCCCACATCGCTGCCAGTTCCGGCCAGCATGACGGGATGTAATCGTTTCATTCTCATTCTTTCTCGTTGGCTAGAACAAACAGATAATCGGACAGGCGATTCACCATCACCAAAACACTACTGTCAACAGGATGTTCCCGATTCAATGACCACAGGCGACGCTCCACCATGCGGGCCTGGGTGCGGGCAAGATGAATGAAGGCCGCCAACTGAGACCCCCCGCCAGGGACGACAAAACCACCTTGATAATCAATACGATCAATTGCCTGTTCCAATTTGGTCGTTATTTCGGCGGCATGGAGTTCGCGAGGATTGACGCTGCCGTCGGGCGTGGCGATGTGGCTCATGATGGTCATCAATTCGCGCTGGACGGCATGGACGAGGAGTGCATGGGCCTCATCGTCACCAAGCATCGACCGCACAACGCCCAGCAGGGCATTCAACTGGTCAATCTGGCCATTGGCTTCAATGCGGGAATCATCTTTGGGCACCCGCACGCCGTCGCGCAGGCTAGTCATGCCCTCGTCGCCGGTCTTGGTATAGATTTGCTTCATTGTATATGATATAGATGGGTGTAACTGGCCAAAACGTTCTTGTAACGGATGACAGGCGTCGGCACCTGTTCACCCACGGCATTATATACCAGAGCCGCCGATGGAGGGGTTTCGCCCAAGAACTGGGTGTAGTGGAACTCATGCCCACGATACTCCTTGCCGTCGAGGGTGAACCGACGGTAGCCCAACGATAATCTGCGATCGCTCTTGCGAGCCGTGATCGTGTAGGGCAGCACGCCACACATGGGGAACTCGCCCTCATCGGTAACAATCATTTCACACAAGTACATCATGCCCCCGCACTCGGCGATAATGCGCCCGCCACGCTCGGCATACTGCCTGATGGCAGCGCGGGTCTTGTCGGCGTGTACCAATGCCTCGAGATGCCTCTCGGGATAACCGCCTGGCAGATAGAGCAGGGACACATCATCCAGGCAGGGCACCTCGACCTCAGGGTCAAAGTACTCCACATTCTCCAGTGCATCGATGTTCTCCTGATAGATAAAGGAGAAAGACTCCTGGTTGCGGGCTATCAAAGTTCTAGAAGTCGCTGCCATTGCACATGAGTTTCTAACAGTTCAACCAAAGCCTTGTTTTCGGGCATTTCACTGAAGTCCAATCCCAGATAGCGGGAGCCCTGTTCGAGTTCAGCTTTTTTGGGCAGATAACCGTAGCATGCCACGCCCAGGTCACTACACACCTGCTGCAACATAGCAAAATGCCGCGCCGACCCCACCCTATTGAAAATCACGCCACTGACGCGGACATCCTCGCGGAAATTGACAAAGCCCTGGATGAGCGGTGCCATCGAGTAGGCAGCCGACTTGGCATCCACCACAAGCACTACGGGAATATCCAGCACGCGAGAAATCTCGGCCGATGAGCCGCGGTCACGCTCATAACCGTCAAACAAGCCCATCATGCCCTCGACGATGCACACATCGGCATCCGCTCCATAGCGGTCATAGAGTTCCCGCACATGATCGGACGAGGCCATGAAGGTGTCCAGATTGATGCTTGGACGGCCGCAGACCGCCGCATGAAATTTTGTATCAATATAGTCGGGCCCACACTTAAACGGCTGTACATGAAGTCCCTTGAGGGTAAACAACGCCATCAGGCCTCGGGCAATCGTTGTCTTGCCTGTGCCACTAGTAGGTGCCCCTATGAGAAAACCGTGTTTCATAATTGAGGGACAAAAGTACAAAAAATAGTTCACAGCCGATGATTAATCGGTTATTTGTTTCCAGAAACCATAGGACTAAAGTCTAAATTCTTGGCTCAGGGGGGCGCCAATACGGGAAAATGTGTGTAACTTTGCAGCGTTTTACTATACAGTAGTAATTTTTTTATTACGAGAGCAATGATCAACATTCAGATAGACGAGAGGATACTGGCGGCATGCCCCGAGACCCGAATAGGGCTCATCAGCGCAACCGTGGTCAACGAGCCGACATGTGACACCTTATGGGCCGAAATCGAAGCCGCCGCCGAGGACATCAGGCAACGCTACCAGCTGCTGGAAATCAACCAGCGTCCAGCCATTGCCGGCACTCGCCATCTGTACCGGTCACTCGGGAAAGACCCGAGCCGATACCGCGTGTCGAGCGAGGCATTGTGCCGCCGCATCATCCGCGGACTCGGTATCTACCGGCTGACGACACTCATCGACGTGGTGAACCTGGTTTCCATCAAGAGCGGATATGCCATCAGCGGACTGGATGGCGACCGCATCGTGGGCGACACGCTGACGATGGGCGTGGGACGCAGTGACGAGGAGTATCACGGCATCGGTCGAGGCATACTCAACATCGAGGGAATGCCCGTCTATCGCGACGCTATGGGACCCATCGCCACTCCGACGAGCGACGAGGAGCGCACCAAGTTTACCGAACAGACCGTCAAGGCCCAAATCAACATCAACGCTTTTGCGCCCGAGATGCCTGTTGAAGAAGCCGTCCAGTGGATGGCCTCATTGCTCGAGAAGTATGCCCACGCCACCGACATCGAGACGGCCATTCACGGTTAAAAAGGCACAGCGATATTTTAAAGAATATAATTATGGAAATATTTGAGATTATTGAAAAGAATATTAATCAACGGTACATCGACCAGGTGGTCGAGACCCTCAAGGACGGCGGATTGATCATCTACCCGACCGACACGGTGTATGCCCTCGGCTGTGATGCACTCAACAATCAAGCCATCGAGCGCATCTGTGCCATGAAGGAGATGAAGTCGGCCAAGACCAACCTGTCCATCATCTGTGACGACATTTCACAGGTGGCACAGTACGCCAAGTTTGACAACACGCAATTCCGCATGATGAAGGCCAACCTGCCCGGACCGTTCACCTTCATCTTCCCGGCCTTGTCCAAGCTGCCGAAGGCCTTCAAGGGCCGTCGCACCGTTGGCATCCGCATCCCCGACAACGAGATCGCCCTGGCAATCGTCCGCACGCTGGGAGGTCCGATATTAACGACGTCGGTACCCGGCGATGACGAGGACTATCGCTGCGAACCGGGATTGATGGCCGAGGCCTTTGAGTCCCAAGTAGATATTGTCATTGATGCCGGCCGTGGCCAGCTCATGCCCTCCACGATTGTGGACTGCACCAGCAGCGAGCCCGAAATCACACGTCAGGGTAAAGGTAAACTCATTAGTTAATCACTAGATTTCAATAACTTACAAGCAATGAAGAAAATATTATTCTGCCTCACGGCACTGATGGTGCTTGCAGCATGCAACAGCAAGAGTGACAACAACGAGCAGCAGACTGCCGACAACAATGGCGCCGCCCAGAGTGAGATGCCCGTGGCAACTCCCGACGATGAAGGCCAAGGCGAATGGATCAAGCAGACTACAATCATGACTTCCAAGCCGATGGTCATCGACTTCTATGCCACGTGGTGCGGTCCCTGCAAGCAACTGGCCCCCATCCTCGACCAGATCGAACAGAACCACAAAGGTGAAGTCATCTTCAAGCGCATCGACGTGGACCAGGAACCCGAATTGGCCCAGGAATTCAGGGTCGAGGCCATTCCCACGCTGATGTTTGTCACGCCCAAGGGTGACTACCAGACCATCATGGGCCTGCAGGAAGCAGCGGTCATCGAGGCCAAGATCGCCGAATTGCTCACCCGCAGCGCGAAATAAAAGTCGTGCCAAAACGAGACGAAATGGGCACTTTAGTGTCCCATTTGACACATCACGACTGAATGAATTTCATTTAAAGTTGTGATATTGAGTTTTTTTTGCGAACTTTGCGCCCGATTTTTAAAACAATAGACTAGTCAAACATAACTCCCATCATGGAAATTACTGCACAACAACTTGCAGCGATGGTTAATGGTACGGTTGACGGTGACGCCACAACCGTGATCAATAACTATGCTAAAATTGAAGAAGCCACACCAGGTTGCTTGACCTTCCTGGCCAATCCCAAATACACCCACTTCATTTACACGACCCAGGCCTCGGCAGTCCTTGTCCGCAAGGACTTTGAGCCCGAACACGAGGTTAAGGCCACCCTCATCCGCGTCGAGGACCCGTACAAAACTCTGGCCGACCTGCTGAATTTTGTCAACGGCCAGCGACCCGAGAAGCGCGGTGTGGAAGAGCCAGTCTACGTGGGACAAGGCACGACATTGCCCGACGACGTGTATGTCGGCGCATTTGCTTACATCGGCGACGGCGTGACTATCGGTAAGCATGTGAAGATCTATCCGCAAGTTTACGTCGGCGACGGCGTGACCTTGAGCGACGATGTCATCCTTTACCCCGGCGTGAAGATTTATCACGGTTGCCGCATCGGTAACCGCTGCATCGTTCAGGGCGGTGCCATCATCGGCGGCGACGGCTTCGGCTTTGCACC
>JAFTFA010000045.1 GCA_017449785.1 Muribaculaceae bacterium
GTAACTGAGATCGGTATGTATGCGTTCTCTGACTGCAGTGGTCTGGCCAGCATCGTGGTAGACAGTGGCAATCCAAGATATGATTCGCGCAACAACTGCAATGCAATTATTGAGACCGCCTCTAATACTTTAATTGCTGGCTGCAAGAACACGATTATCCCCAATTCGGTAACTGCTATCGGTCCTGCGGCGTTCTATGGCTGCACAGGACTGCCTAGCATCGATATCCCCAACTCGGTAACTGAGATCGATGACGAGGCGTTCTATGACTGCTTTGGACTGATGGATGTGTATTGTTACATTGCTGACCTCTCGAGAGTATCGAGCGGGAATTATCAATTCTCATTGAATAATTTTTATTACGCTCGTCGTACGCTTCATGTGCTGCAGGGGACGGCAGATGCCTACCGGGCTGACGAGAACTGGTATCCGTGTTTCGGACAGATTGTGGAAGATATATTCCTGGGCGACGTGAATCGTGACCTTGAGGTCAATATTGCTGATGTGAACGTCGCCATCGACATGATTCTGGGCGGAAACAGTAGTACTCCTGCTGCCGATGTGAACGGTGATGGCGAAACCAACATCGCCGACATCAACGCTGTCATCGACATCATCCTGAACGCCCCAGGAAATTAGATCTCCAACAAAGTCTTGTTATATCCCTCATGCTCTCCTGGGTGTGAGGGATTTTCTATTCGTGGAGCGAAGAACAAGCCGCCGGCACCATAGTTTGTGATGCTGACGGTAGTTTCGGCAATCATACCTGAAGGGGGACTTGCCCCGTTGCTTTACAGGGTGGAGATTGAACATGAACAGCTTGAACACTTGAACAATATCAGGGGATTAGTCAAAAATTGTGCATTTTTTCGATTTTAATCATTACCTTTGCCATCAATAGTCACCCAATGACATGATTTCACCCGTATGAAAACAATTCAACTGAACAATGGTGTGGAGATGCCCGCACTGGGATTTGGCGTATTCAGGCTCTCGCCAGCCGAATGTGAACGCTGCGTGCTGGACGCCATCGAGATGGGCTACCGCAGCATCGACACGGCCCAAGACTATCAGAATGAAGAAGGTGTCGGCGCTGCCATCAAGAAGTGCGGCATCCCGCGCAACCAGCTGTTCATCACCACCAAGGTGTGGATCAGCACCGCCGGCGAGAGCCGTGCGGCACTGAGCATTGATGAGTCGCTGCGCAAACTGTGCACCGACTATGTTGACCTGCTGCTGGTGCATGAGCCCTATGGTGACTGCTATGGCACCTATCGAGCTATGGAAAAAGCCTATCAGGCTGGCAAAGCAAGGGCTATCGGACTGAGCAACTTCTATAACGTGCGTTTTATCGACATTGCCGAGCACATGGACGTCAAGCCCGCTGTGTTGCAGCTCGAGACGCATGTGTTTGCCCAGCAGAAGGCCATGCGTGCTCTCATCAGGGACTATGGCACCCGGCTCATGGCATGGGGACCGCTGGCACAAGGCCGACACGGTTTCTTTGAAAACGAGACACTCAAGGCCATCGGAGCAAAATATGGCAAAACCAACGCCCAAGTGGCCCTCAACTGGCTGGTATCTCAAGACATCATGCCAGTGCCCAAGACATCGCACAAGGAGCGCATGGCAAGCAATTTGGACATCTTTGACTTTGAACTCTCCAGCGAGGACATGGAGGCCATTGCCCGCTTGGATCAGGGCAATACGCTCATCAACGACTTCAACAACGACACCGACCTTGCCCAAATGTTCCTGGGCCTCAAGCCCTGGAGCTAAGAATGAGTGCCAATAAAGAAAGCCGGCACCACAGTTTGCCGGCTTTCTTTGTTATAGAATGACTGTTATATTACTTCACCTTCTTGATGTCCTTGACAAAGAGGATTTTCTTTCCCTTTGCCATTTGCTTGAAATCATCGGCAGTGGCAATGCCGGGCGCTGCGCCAAAGTGCTCACGCTTGAAGTTGCGCCACGGCAGGAAATAGCAAGGATGGTGCTTCTCCATGATGGGCAGCAACACGCGGCTCCACCAGGTGGCATCAGGCGAATTCTTGTAACCGCACTCGGTGAATGCCAGCAGCAGGCCGTGCTCCTGGGCATAGGCATCCAGGAAGTCCATGTCGGCATTACACTGCTTGACAAAATCTTCTTCGGTGCCCCACTGGTAGGCGTCAAGACCCAACAAATCAACACGCTCGTCACCAGGCCATCGGTTATAGAATTCCTGCGGATTGACACCCAAGTTGGGCGAGCAACTCCACACGATGGACTGGGACAGGCTCTTGTTGAGCACATCTTGAGTAAGGTTCCATAAGCGCAGGAAATCCTCGTCGGTGCAATTGCCCTTGCCCCACCAGAACCATCCGCCGTTGTACTCATGCCAGGGACGGAAGATGACAGGAACGGGCTTGCCGTCCTTGTCGGTGAGCGAGAGAATGAATGTCTCCACGCGCTTGAGCCAAGTCATGAACTTGTTGTGGCCCTTGCCACCGGGCAGAATCTCCTTTACTGTGCTCTTGGGATCGAGGACAAGGCCGAGCTGACCGGTTTTCTCAAGATAAGGCTTTGCTGCCTCAAACGACTTGATGTCGCTCTCAATCCAGGCGGTGGTGCCCAACATGGGATTGCGCGGATGCCATGACAGCGTTACGATACCGCCACGCTCATGTTGCTTGATGATCTCTTCACGAATCCAATTGAACGGTACCGAATCCAGGTTCTTGTCGTCGCCCATCTCGATGCCGCCCAGGTCAAAGCCCATCACAGCGGGGTAGTCGCCGACAAGGTCATAGGTGTCGGAACGTCCCTGCTCCCATTCCCAAGTGATGCCATAGAAAGGGTCGTCCTGATGGCCGTACATGATGCCGCGTTTCTGCTGGTTGGTGAGGCGCTCAATCAACTTCTGCGCCGGGCTTTTCTCCACTTTGGGTGCACGGGCTCCTGCCTGTGATGCGCACAGGACAAACAGCAGGGCGATGAGCAACAGTCTTGGTTTCATCATTTTCTTTTTTATTGTCATTTAAGTTTCGCAAGTTGACAACTTGCTCACTGGTTAATGTTTAATGGTTAATGTTTAATGAAAAAATACTTCAGATTTGGAAATAATCCATTAAAGTCAAACTATCAGCAGATTCTTTAACCATTAACCTTTATCCTTTATCCTCAAGTTTATAAAGGGGCATTGCCCCTTTATAAACTTGATATTGGCGAATGCCGTTCTTTTATTTGAGCTCGAAGATGCGGCTGGCGTAGTCGCTGGCCAGGGGCACTTCAAGACCGATGTCCATCAGGAAGCGGCCGGTGAAGGTTTTGCCGTTGAGCTCGCATGGCTTCTGGCCCACCTTGACGTTGCGCTCGGTGATGGTGTAACTGCGTTCGGGATCAAGACCTGCGAGCTGGATGCGCGGCAGTGGCTGGTCAACGTAGTTATCAACCTTGTAGATGAACCACACGGCATGGTCCATCGCGTCGTTGCTGAACATGATGGACGAGA
>JAFTFA010000046.1 GCA_017449785.1 Muribaculaceae bacterium
CTGCTGGACTGCGGCGACAACTCGCCGTCGCCGGACACGTTCGAGCGCGTGATGAGCGCGGTGAGTCCCGACGAGCTGGAGCGCTGCCTGGTGTGCCACGGGCGCAGTTTCCTTGACAGCCTGAAGGAGAAGCAAGTGGCCATTGACGGCAAGAAGCTGAGAGGAACCAGCCCCAAGTCAAGGGGGACCAAGGGCGACTACATCCTTAACGCGTACGCCAGCGAGAACCACATCATGATCGGCCAGGTTCCGCTCACCGACAAGGAGAACGAGATAACGGCCATCCCGCGCCTGCTGGACAAGCTGGACATCGAGGGCGCGGTGGTGTCGATAGACGCCATCGGCACCCAGACCGAGATAGCGGGTCAGATACTGGACAAGAAGGCGGACTACTTCCTGGCGGTCAAGGACAACCAGGCGGGTCTCGACAGCGAGGTCATCGACAGGTTCCGCTACTACAAGCCCTTTGACGAGTCCTCGGAGATGGAGGCCGACCACGGGCGTGTCGAGATGCGCCGCTGCCGTGTGCTCCATGCCGACGACATGGAGGACGGGCAGGTGCGCGGGCGCTGGCCGGGACTCACCACGCTGGTCGAGATCACTTCAGAAGTGACCGAGGGCAAGGGACCGACAGTCACGACGGTGAGGCACTACATCAGCAGCGAGGACTTCCCGCATGCCTCCTACTACGCCATGCTCGCACGCGGGCAGTGGGGCATAGAGAACCAGCTGCACTGGCATCTTGACGTCACATTCAAGGAGGACGCCTCAAGGGCCAGAAAGGGCTATGCACCGCAGAACCTCTCGATGATTAGAAAGATCGCCCTGCAGGCCGTTAAGGCACATCCCGACAAGAGGAGCGTCAGGAAAAGGCTCTTCCTCGCATCGCTGGACGACGACTATCTGATGGAGATGGCCCAGAATGTGAAATTCTGATAATTTTGGTGCGGTTGCCCTGATTGGGGATGGCTGTTTTTTTTGTGGATGAGGGATTTTTTAGTAACTTAGCGGCCGCGAAGGCAAGTGTCAACCGCGATGCTTTCGACTGGAGGCTAAGTTTTATTGTAATCTTTCACATCATGAAGAATTTATGCTTTGTTGTTTTGACGTTGGCTCTGCTCATCCCGGCAGTGGCTACCGCTAGAGTGGAAACTGTCTACTCGCCCAACCATGATATCAGCGTGAACTTTGATGTCAAGGACGGCGTGCCTGTCTATAATGTAATGTATAAGGGCAAGCAGGTGATCGGTGACAGCCATCTAGGGCTGGACTTGATCAGCGCCAAGGGCAGCGGCAAGGGCACCAACTTTTATAATAAGGTGTCGATGGGCGAGAACTCGCTGCGTGACGGCTTCTCAATGATGACTGCGCGTTACTCATCATTTGACGAGACCTGGCGGCCCGTATGGGGCGAGGAGAGCGAGATACGCAACCATTATAACGAGATGGCCGTGACATTGAGCCAGGAGGAAATGGGCCGATACATCATCGTGCGGTTCCGTGTCTATGACGACGGCTTGGGGTTTCGATATGAATTCCCGCTTCAGGACAATCTCACCTACTTCGTTATCAAGGAGGAGCGCACGCAATTCGCCATGCCTGGCGACATCACCGCCTGGTGGATCGGCGGTGACTACGACACCCAGGAATATGAGTACACACGCTCACGCCTGAGCGAGATTCGCAGCATC
>JAFTFA010000047.1 GCA_017449785.1 Muribaculaceae bacterium
ATATAACCAAAGTTTCAGACGGTTTCAATTCGTTTTTCTGGATGACCTTGACGATATCCGTCACGCTGTTGAGAAAGAACACCGCCTCAATAGAATCCACACGTTGGCCGCCAATATTCTTAGTTTGGAAACAGCCGCGCTTCCGATAGTCCTTGATGATCTGACTTATTGCTGTGACAGGGCTCCTCATCTTCGAATAGTACACGTTAACGGTCTCAACCCTGCTCGGGTCCCATTGCAGCGTCACATAAGGCAGATTCTGAAACTGACCAAGGACGCTCAGGTACTCATCCTTCAACGGCGTGGCACTGATATAGACGGTTCTGTTGGGCAGTGTCTCCAGCTGGTGCAACAGGTTGACCTCGACCGATCCCTTGAACTTGACATCGGTGAAGATGCAGGTGAACTCGTCCACAACAATCGTGAATCTGTCCATCAGGTTCCAATCGGTCAACGCTCCCACCACATAGGGCAGCGAGTCATAAGTCACCATAATCTTCGGCACTAACAGTTGAGCACCAAATGGATTCCCTCCACAAAAGCTCAGGTAATCACCCATGGCGGTTATAGTGTCGTTCACATTACCACCGTTGCTCCTGTCAAAATAGAACAGTTTTCCTGCAGTCCTACCTCCTTTAAGTTTACTTGTGATCAATGCCTTTCTCGGACTCACCAGGATCACCGGCAGGTCGTTTGTCAGGTAGTAATCAGTACAGCCGCAACCGCATATCGACTTGTTCAAGATGACATGTCCCGACGGCATAATGCTATCAAAATCACTCCAATTCGATAAGTACTGGTACTCTTTAGGTACCTCAATAAAATAATTTGTCATATTTTTTATTATTTAAAAAATCAGTTATTGAAAGCAATTTTTCATCTTTCATCTACATGTAAGAATTTGAGGGGTACTGATTTCTAAAAATTTCATTACAGCATGTTTTTGGGGTATGATCAGCGCTTTTCTTAGCGACAACGACATGTAAAAAAACAATAGGGGCCTGTTTTACTCCTTTTTGCCCCTATGCCTGTTTTTGTTTTTTATTGTCGCATTTAGATGCATCTGCCTGAAAAACAACAAAAAAGAAGACATCCTGCCTACTGGATGTCGCCCTTGTCACTTGGCATCCTTGTCGTTAGTCATTCTGTTGTCGTTCCTGGCCATTTCAAACATCTCGAAAGGCAGATTTGTAACTAACACGAGGCCATCAATCATATCATCATCATTTATGTACTCCAAGGTCTCGGTGACAGTGTATTCATCCCCAAAGCACTTTAATATGGATCTCAGCAGAATCTCCTCAATGTTAACTGTATCAATATTGCAATCGATAGTTAAGTAGCCGCCATCATTGCCCCAGCATCCTCGACCGATTTTCCAGATATCACTTTTCTCTACTTCAATTGTCATCATACTTTATTGTTTTTATCATGTTTCCTACTGATGATGCTCAACGTGATGCCCCTCGACGCCAAATATTTCACAAAGCGCTTATACTGTTGCTTACGCTGGCGTTTCCTCGGGCATAGCACAAAAAGATCAATCAGCTTTATTGTCAGCTCATAATCGCTGCCGCAATCATAAGCTGTCTTGAATCCCTCGTCATGTTGTTTGAGGGATTCGATGTCAAGGGCGAAATACCGCTCCTCAATCTCGTTATTGTGGCTGTATTTCATTTCGTTTTCCTTGATTTGATGGTTAAGGTCACACCTCTATTGGCCAGTTCCTTGACCAAACCGTTATAGGCATCGATTCGCCTTCTTGCCCTGGGGAGTAATCCCAGCAATTCTTGTAATTGAACCGTGAGGTGTTGTCCTTCAATAAGAGGCCCGCACTCAGCCTCTAGTCTCTTGATTTCATCAGCATATGGATCATCTGGTTGTTGCCCGTCATCACCCTCTACAACCGGTGCCGCATCTAACTTTTTATTCTCAGCCTCAAGACACAATCTGCGGAAATCGGTCACCGGCTGTTGCGCTGTCTCTGGCATTGTTGAGAACAGCGCCTGCATCAACTCTACAAACATGATACTTCATTTTTGATGGTCTTTGAAGGAGAGAAATGCGTGAAGGCGGTCCATCATATCTGATTCTGCGGCACCGGTCCTTATCCAATCTATATCAATTGACTTTTCATCGGTGCCTTCTTCAAGCTGTTCCTGATACCAGATCTTAAACTCGTCCATATCATTACGTGCGAAAAAACGTTTCTCTCTCGTCTTGTTATTGCATACTTGAAACCCACCAATTTCAAGTCTATAGCAAGATGCCACAATACTTTCTCTTACTTCGTAATACTTTTTTGATTTCATATCTTTAAGTTTTTATAGTTTTTATAAGAGATACTCATCATATCTCCTTTTTCATCATTTAATAAGGCATCAGGGCGAATTGGTCTGATTTTTTATCGTTTTGAGGTATTTGTCCTCAAAACACATGGCATTACCAAATATAATCATTAACTTTGTGGTCAGAAGAAACAATCAAGAGAAACAGCAGAAACTATGATAAATATCAGGAAACTTGAAGCGGAATTGTGGGAATCGGCTGACCTGTTGCGTCAGGGCAGCAAGTTGACCAGCAGCCAGTATTGCATGCCGGTGCTGGCGCTGCTGTTCCTGCGCTATGCCTACAGCCGCTATAAGATGGTCGAGGCCGAGATCCTCCAGGGCCGCCCCATGCGCGGCGGGCGCGTGATGCCTGTCGAGGCGAGCGACTTTGCTGCCAAGAGCGCGCTCTACCTGCCCCGCGAGGCCCAGTTCGACTATCTGGTCAACCTTCCCGATAACATCCTGGATGCCCACCTCAAGGGCAAGGACGGTCACGACATCAACTCGCTGGGCGAGGCGGTCAACAACGCCATGCAGCTTGTCGAGGACCAGAGCGAGCAGTTGACGGGTGTGCTGCCCAAGACCTACACCATGTTTGCCGACGACCTGTTGCGGGAGCTGCTGCGCATCTTCAACAACAAGACCATCGACGAGGTGGGCGGTGACATCATCGGGCGCATCTACGAGTACTTCCTCTCCAAGTTTGCCAAGGCTGTCGCCAGCGACGACGGCGTCTTCTTCACGCCCAAGTCACTGGTCAAGATGCTTGTCAACGTGCTGGAGCCCAAGCAGGGCGTTATGCTTGACCCCGCTTGCGGTAGTGGCGGCATGTTTGTCCAGACGGGCGACTTCGTCAACGCTGCCGGCATGAACACCAACAGCCAGATGACCTTCTACGGCCAGGAGAAAGTGGAGTACAATGCCCAGTTGTGCTTGATGAACATGGCGGTGCATGGCTTGAACGGCCGCATCATCTCGGGCGACGAGGCCAACACCTTCTACCACGATGCCCACAACCTGGCGGGCAAGTGTGACTATGTGATGGCCAATCCCCCCTTCAATGTCGATAAGGTGAAGGCCGAATCCACCTTTGCTGCCGGGCGACTGCCCTTCGGCCTGCCGGGCGTCAATGCCAAAAAGAAAGAGGTGAGCAATGCCAATTACCTGTGGATTAGTTATTTCTATGCCTACCTCAACGACCACGGCCGTGCGGGCTTTGTGATGGCCAGTTCGGCAACCGATAGCGCCAACAAGGACCGAGACATCCGCGAGCAGCTCGTGCGCACGGGCGATGTGGACGTGATGATGAGTGTGGGCAACAACTTTTTCTATACGCTCTCGCTGCCGTGCTCGCTGTGGTTCTTTGACCGCGCCAAGCGTACTGAGAACCGTGACAAGGTGCTCTTTATCGATGCCCGCAACTACTACACCGTCGTGGATCGTACCCTCAACGAGTGGAGCGAGTGGCAACTGCGCAACCTCCAGGCCATCGTCCACCTCTACCGTGGCGAGACCGAAAAATACAGCCAACTGCTGCATGATTACAAGGTAGCCCTGGGCGACACGACCGTCGCCACTGCCCAGGAAGCCATCGACCGCCATAAGGCCGAGGCCAAACAACTGATTGCCGACGCGCCCCGCAAAGAGAAAAAGCACATCGAGGCCGAGATGATTACCCAGTTAGCCGCACTCGAGGACACCCTTGAAACCGCCCGCCAGCATGAGTGGCTGACCGAGAAATTCGGCGAGGGCGAGTACCAGGACGTGCTGGGCCTCTGCAAGGTCGCCACCATCCAGGAAATCGAGGAGAAGAACTACTCGCTCACCCCTGGTGCCTACGTCGGCGTTGCAGAGCAAGAAGACGACGGTGTGGACTTCCACGAGCGCATGATCGAGATCCACGATGAACTCGCCCGCCTCAACACCGAGGCCAACGCCCTCATGACCGACATCCTTAAATCATGGGATGACTTGACCAGAAAGGAGGTTCAATCATGACTCAAGAAGAAAGACTGCTGCGCTTGCTCGACGAGCACAAGAGATTGGGCATTGCCGATCAGATAGACTACCAGAAGTTCTACCTCTATTCTATCATTACCCATTCCACGGCCATCGAGGGCAGTACTGTGACCGAGATCGAGAATCAGTTGCTGTTTGACGAGGGCATTTCGGCCAAAGGTCGCACCATTCAAGAGCAGATGATGAACCTTGACCTGAAGGCGGCTTATGAGCAGTCGATGAGGTTGGCCCACGACCATGCCGATTTCTCGGTCGATATGCTCAAGAGCCTTTCGGCTCTGGTGATGAAGAATACGGGAGGGCAATACAATACCGCACAGGGTAGCTTTGATGCTTCCAAGGGCGATTTGAGGCTGGTGGGCGTGACGGCGGGCATTGGTGGGCGTTCCTACATGAATTTCCAGAAAGTCCCGTCCCGTTTGGCCGAGTTTTGCACGCTGTTGAACGAACGCCGCCAGCAGTTGATGGCTTCCTCCGATGTCATCAGCCAATATCTCTTGAGTTTTGATGCACACTATCAGCTGGTGACGATTCACCCGTGGGTGGATGGCAATGGCCGCATGTCCCGACTGGTAATGAACCATCTGCAATATGAGTTTGGGCTGGTACCATCCAAGATTGTCAAGGAAGACAAGGCCGAATACATACAGGCTCTGGTGGATGCACGAGAGCAGGATAGCTTGATCCTGTTCCGCCAGTTTATGCTCGACGAGCACATCCGCAACATCAGTCACGAGATTGAGCAGTTCAAGCGCTCACAGGAGGATGACCCGATAAAGTACGCCTCTGACCCGATAAAATCGTTCTCTGACCCGATAAAAGAAAAGTTGTACCGGGCCATCCTGCAAGACAACACCTTGAACTACGCTGAATACGGTCAACGCATCGGCGTTTCAGAGGCCACCGTCAAGCGCCGCTTGGGCGAACTGAAAAAAGCAGGCCTTATCGTCCGCGTGGGCAGCAACAAAAATGGCCACTGGCAGATCACAAGGAAGGCGGACAACGCATGACCGACATCCTTAAAGCATGGGAGGACTAAGAAAATGAGTGACATAAGGCAAAATGCAATGACAGAAGAATCTGGTTTCATCAGCGACCTGAGATCAATAGTTGCGACTGCTCGTGATACAAGCTATCGCATGGCCAATATCATGCAAGTGATACAAAACTGGCTTATCGGAAAACGGATTGTCGAGCAGGAGCAACAAGGGGAGCAACGGGCTGGATATGGCAAACACGTTATAGAAATAGCGTCTCAAACTCTGACCGAAGAGTTTGGCACGGGATTCTCTGAAACACAAGTTCGGAATTTCAGAAAATTCTATCTGACATTTAAGGAGTTACAGATTCAGCAGACAATGCCTGCTGAATTCAAATCAAGATTATCTGTGATTCAGCAGACGACGTCGGCTGAATCTCTCGGAGAAGGCTATCCCCTGCCAGTGCAGCTTTCGTGGAGCCACTATGAACGACTGATACGTGTCGCAGACCCGATGGCCCGATATTGGTATATGCAGGAGGCTGCTTCGCAGCAATGGGATTACCGCACGCTGAAACGCAACATCGACTCGCAGTACTACTATCGCCTTGCACAGACGCCACTGCCCTATAAAGGAGAAGTTCGCAGCGAGATGCACACACTCACTGCCGATTACGAGAGTGGAAAGTCCGTCTTTATAAAGAACCCTATGCTTGTGGAATTTCTTGGGCTGCATCAAGACGCTGCGTTCACCGAGACCAAACTCGAACGTGCCATCCTCAATCATTTGGAACGCTTCTTGATGGAAATGGGAAAAGGATACGCACTCGTTAGCCGCCAGATGCATATTCACACAGAAGACGATGACTACTACATAGACCTTGTGTTCTACAATTATTTGCTGAAATGTTTCGTGTTAGTGGACTTAAAGACAACAAAAGTCTCATACCAGGATGTCGGGCAAATGGATATGTATCTGAAACTCTTCGATACATACAAGAAGACAGAAGGTGATAACCCGACCATTGGAATTATCCTTTGTTCTGAAACCAACGCCGACGTAGCTCGCTTTTCAACGCTCGCCACAAACAAACAGATGTATGCATCCAAATACCTCACCTATATGCCATCCAAAGAAGTCTTGGCCCGTGAGATAGAACAACAGAAAGAAATATTCCGCCTGCAACAGGGCTTAGAGGAGGACAACGCATGACCGAGTGGCGAAAAGTGAAATTGGGAGAACTCTATGAAGTTCATAATGGCCTTTCCAAGGGGCGACAGTTCTTTGGAAGTGGCTATCCATTTTTGTCATTCTCAACGGTATTCAATCATTGGTTTCTACCCGAGCAGTTGGATTCGCTGGTGCAATCAACAGAAAAAGAACGGATTGCTTGCTCAATTAAAAGAGGTGACGTTTTTATTACTCGTACAAGTGAAACCATGGACGAGCTAGGCATGAGTTCTGTGGCGCTTAAAGACTATCCTGATGCCACTTACAACGGTTTCACTAAAAGACTACGCCCAATTACTGATGAAGTCTTGCCTGAGTTTATTGGCTACTACCTTCGATCGCGCAAGTTCAGAGCAAAATTCATGGCATTTTCCTCAATGACAACACGTGCGAGTCTTGCAAATAATGATTTGTTGAGCATGGAAGTAGAGGTGCCTGAAAAATCTGTTCAGCGCCGCATCGGGGTGGTACTCTCCCGCTACGACGCTCTGATAGAAAACTACCAGCGCCAAATCAAGTTGCTCGAAGAAGCCGCACAACGACTCTACAAAGAATGGTTCGTTGACCTACGCTTCCCCGGACACCAATCCACCCCCATCATCAACGGTATCCTAAAGGGATGGGAAAAGAAAAAACTCGGTGAAATCACATGCAAATTTGCGACAGGATTAAACCCGCGTAAGAATTTCGTTTTAGGTCAAGGTGACAATTATTATGTCACAATTAAAAACATGGCAGATAATGATGTCATCTTTGATGATAAGTGTGACAAGGTTGATGATGAAGCCTTGGAAAAAATAAACAAGAGGTCAGACCTGCAACAGGGAGATCTGCTTTTTTCCGGTATTGGAACAATCGGTAGAGTTTATTTGATAGATGAGCCTGTGGTCAACTGGAATATTAGCGAGTCTGTCTTCACTATGAGACCAGTTAAGGAAATTTCGCCAGTATTCCTATATCTCATGCTGTTAAATAAAGACATACAGGATTATTGCCAAAGTAATGCACATGGCTGTGCCCAAAAAGGAATAAGAATGGCTGATTTAAAGGCCTATGAAACCATTATCCCTGATAAAGAAACTTTGGAATCATTTGTGACAATAGCTTCAAAATTCATTAATAGAATCAAATCACTGCGTAAACAAATCCGCAACCTCAGCGAGGCCCGAGACCGTCTCCTGCCCAAACTGATGAACGCCGAAATAACAAATACTGTGATATGAATATGGATACGATATTAAATAAGACAATAGAGCGTTCTTCTTGGAAGTCAAAAGACTTAAAAATTATGTGCGCTCTTCTTAACACAACTGGTGGTGAAATTGTATACAAAGTAAAGGAAAGTGATTCTGATAACCCTTATCAAAGTCTTCTGACAGCTATTCCTCGGAAAGTAAAAAAAATAGGTCCAGATGTCGGAGGCCTAATAATTGTGTCGCCGGAAGAATTAGATGGGGAAAAATATGTTAGAGTAAGTGTTAAGCCATCATCTAATGCATGTTATGTTCAGACAAGAAGTGGGGAAAAAACGTTCTATATCTATAATAACAATACTATAATTCAGACGAGTGAAGATATCATAAAATCTTCAAAACGAGGACCGCATACAAGAAAGTCAATCTCAAGATTGACATCAAATATGATAATCCCCGATTCTAAGTGTGTTAATAGTGCATTTGAATTTAGCACAGGAAATAAAGTGCCTATCTATGAGGTGTATTCTGTATATGGGTTCAATCGAATTGTCGGCTATCTCAAGTATCTTAATAGAACATTTGGTACTGTTTATAGTAGAGGGCAATGCAAATTATACAAAACTCTTATCCCCTCATTATATAGAGACAAGAATGATCTTCAAAATGAAGATAAAAAGATTGATATTCTTGTGAATCGTTTTTTAAATGATAATAAACTTATTCAGGCTTTAAATTTGAATGTTACGGATCGAGCACAATCAAGATATAGGATTGAAGGTTTACTGCAGCATTATGGAGCAACAACAAGTTTTTTAGATGTTGTTGATAACCATTGGGTCGCTTTATGGATGGGGCTTAATAGATATCTAGTCAAGCAGCAACTAGATATATATGCCAAGTATGAAGAGCGATCAATTCCATTGATTGATAAATTAACTGATCCTTTATTCCTACAAGAAGAGTGGGAGGAACAACTATATCAATATGTTTTATTAATTGCAGTTCCATATTCAACTGGTCCATCTATTGATGGCATCAACAAAACAGATGATATTATTGAAATTGATTTAAGGAAAACATTGCCTTCAACTTTTTTAAGACCACATGCTCAGCATGGTTTGGTTATTAAGAAAAATGTTACATCACCACATGCTAATGCAGATGATTTTGACCTTGCGTCGAATGTTGTTGCTATAATTCGAATTAGAATTGATCGTGCAAAGCAATGGATAGGGAATGGAGAACTGTTAACTCAGGACAATCTTATACCACCTCCTGGATTTGATCCAGGATATGATTTACTTTTATCAAAATATAATATTTTCCACAAGAGTGCTCTAAAGATTACAAAATATATATAACTCCATAGTCATTAACCTGGTTTTTTGGGTACAAAAAGAAATGTGTTTTAATTTCAATGATTTATTGATTGAGCATGGATCATAGGAACAAATATAGCATTCAGGACTTGGACGAATACATCCGTCAAGGGGAGCCAGAGCGTCGAGAGAAGGCCATTGCCTGGCAGACCGCCATTGGCCTGCAAGCGGTTGATGGCCTGACTGTTTCAGATTATTTGATAGAACTTGCCATCAAGAACATTAAGGGCGAGTTGACATCTCAAGAAGTTGACAGATTGATCAATGAGCATTACGCTGCTAAACATAAGGAATACAGCACTTACACAAGAGTAAATCATGTTGCAGACCCGATAGCAGCCAAAAAAGGAAGACCAATATAAATTAATTAGCATTATGTCGAAGGAATTCAGTGAAGATAAGTTGATACAGGCCAGTGCCGCCGAACTGCTGGAAAAGGAGTTGGGGTGGACGGCGGTCTATGCCTTTGATGAGGTGCTGGGGCTGGACGGCACCTTGGGGCGCATGAGTTACAAGCAGGTGCTGTTGCCGGGGCGCTTTGCCCAAGCATTGAAGTCGCTGAATCCCTGGATGACCGGCCAGCAGGTCACCGAGGCCATCGAGCGCATGACAGAGTACATGAGCAGCCAGACGCTGATGCAAATCAACGAGCAGAAGTACCAGTACATCCGCGACGGCGTGCCCGTGACGCGCGTCAAGACCGGCGGCGAGACCGAGGAAGTGCGTGCCAAGGTCATCGACTTTGCTTCGCCCGGGAAGAATGACTTCCTGTGCGTGCGGGAATTGTGGGTGCAGGGCGCGCTGTATAAGCGCCGTGCCGACATCGTGGGCTTTGTCAACGGTCTGCCGCTGCTGTTCGTGGAGCTGAAAAACCATGACGTGGCGGTCGAGGACGCCTTCAACAAGAACTACCGTGACTATCTCGACACCATCCCGCAACTGTTCTACCACAACGCCATGGTGATGTTCAGCAACGGGCTGGAGGCCCGCGTGGGCACCATCGACTCCAAGTGGGAATTCTTCCACGAGTGGAAACGCCTCACCGAGGAGGATGCGGGCAACATCGAATTGCCCACCATGCTGCGCGGCATCTGCAAGAAAGAGAATTTCCTCGACCTGCTCGAGAATTTCATCCTCTATGACCACAGTGGCGGCTCAACCGTCAAAATCCTCGCCCGCAACCACCAGTACCTGGGCGTGAACCAGGCTGTGGAGAAATACCGCAACCGCGAAATCACCCAGGGCAAGCTGGGCGTGTTCTGGCACACCCAGGGCAGCGGCAAGAGTTACTCGATGCTGTTTCTGGCGCAGAAGATCAGGCGCAAGTTTGAAGGTTCGCCCACCATCGTCGTGCTCACCGACCGTGACGAGTTGAACAAGCAGATCAGCGAGACCTTTGAGAACTGCGGCCTGCTGGGCAAGTCCAAATCCAAGGAATTCATGGCGCAGAGTGCCGAAGACCTCATCAACAAGCTGAAGGGCAACCCCTCGTTTGTCTTCTCGCTGATCCAGAAGTTCAACGACACCGCCGCCAAGGCCGAGCCTATCTACCCCGACCACGACATCATCGTGATGAGCGACGAGGCCCACAGAACCCAGAACGGCATCTTTGCCGAGAACCTGATGCACCTGCTGCCCACGGCCAGCCGCATCGGCTTCACGGGCACCCCGCTGTTGAAGAACGACAACATCACGGCGAGGACCTTCGGCGGCTATGTAAGCATCTATGACTTCAAGCGTGCCGTCGAGGACAAGGCCACCGTGCCCCTGTACTACGAGAACCGCGGCGAACGCCTGCAGGAACTCAAGAACCCCGAAATCAACGAGGAAATCACTGCCGCGCTCGAGGAGGCTGGTGATATGGATTCGTCGCAGCTGGCCAAACTGGAGCGGGAGTTTGCCAAGGAAGTACACCTGCTCACCGCCAAGAAGCGACTGCGTGTCGTCGCCCAGGACTTCGTGAAGCACTACAGCGACCTGTGGACCAGCGGCAAGGCGATGATGGTATGTTATAATAAGGTGACCTGCGTGCGCATGTACGACTACGTGCAGGAGTACTGGCAGCAGGAAATCAAGGCCGTGGAGAAACAGCTAGCCAAATGCACGTCGCAGCAGGAGTATCAAGAGCTGAAGCGCAAGTTGGAGTGGATGCAGGAGACAGAGATGGCCGTGGTCGTCTCGCAGGAGCAGAACGAGATGCAGACCTTCAACAAATGGGGCCTCGACATCGTGCCGCACCGCGAGAAGATGATGAAACGTGAGCTGGACAAGGAATTCAAGGATCCCGACTCGCGGCTGAGGATTGTGTTCGTGTGCGCCATGTGGCTCACGGGCTTTGACGTGAAGACGCTGTCGTGCCTGTATATCGACAAACCCATGAAGGCCCACACCTTGATGCAGACCATCGCCCGCGCCAACCGTGTCGCCGAGGGCAAGACCAACGGCCTGGTAGTGGATTACATCGGCATCGTAAAAGCCTTGAAACAGGCGCTGGCCGACTACACCGCCAATGCCAACGGGCTAGAGGGCAACGACCCGACCATCGACAAGGAGAAACTCATCAAGAACGTGGACGAGACCATTGCTGCAACCCGTGAGTTCCTGAAGGAGCACGGCATCGACCTGCAAGACCTGATTGAGGCTGAGAGCTTCATGAAACTGTCAAAACTCAAGACGGCTGCCGATGCCATGTGCGCCACGGTGGAAATCAGGAAATCCTACTGCACATTGGCCACCACGCTGCTCAACCGCTGGAAATACCTTGACCGCGATGACATCACGCCCGAGCGCAAGCAGGCCAAGGACGCCATCGAGGCCATCTACAAGGAATTGCAGAAGAAGCGTAAACATGCCGACATCACCGACCTGAGCGTCGCCATCAACAACATCATTGATGAGCACCTGGAGATTGACTCCTCGGTTGTAGCCGAGAGTGGACGTCGCTTTGACATCAGCAAGATCGACTTTGACCTATTGCAGCGGGAGTTTGCCAAGGCCAAGCAGAAGAACCTGCTGCTCAAGGATATTCAGGAACTACTGCAGGAGCGGTTGGCCGAGATGCTGGCACAGAACCCGTCACGCATCAACTTCTATGAGCGCTATCAGGAAATCATCGAGTCCTATAATCAGGAGCAGGACCGTGCGTCCATCGAAAAAATCTTTGAGGAACTGATGGACCTGTCCAAGCAGTTGAGCGAGGAAGAGCGGCGCTATGTGCGCGAGGGCTTCGACAACGACGAGCAGCTGTCGATGTACGACCTGCTGATGAAGGACGACCTCACCAAGGCCGAAATCAAGAAAATCAAGGAAGTCGCCGTCGAGTTGCTTGATAAAATCAAGAACCAGTTGGCGACGATGGACCACCCGTTTGAGAAGCGCGAGACCAAGGCCGCCATCATCATCACCATTCGCGACACCCTATGGGAGATGCTGCCCGAGAGCTACAGCGACGAGAGCATCGATAGCTACAAGGACGCCGTGTTCGAGTACGTCCAGCAACGCTACGGCGGCGTAGCCTAACCCGATCAATCCTCTAGCCGTATGGGCACAACAAAGGCGCACCGTTATTTGATGCGCCTTCATTGTGTTGGTTGGAAAGAATTAGGCTCTGGCTTCTTTGGCAATTCTCTGAACAGTCCTCAAGCTAATCTTAAACTGTTTTGCAATTACAGGCGATTTTACCTTTTGCTCCAGCAGCATGACAATCTCAGCTTTTTCCTCAGCAGTGAGCGTCCGCTTGGTCTTCTTAGGTCCATCAGTGGTCTTGTTTGACACTCTATTGCTTGCCTCCGTCTTGTCGTCCTCCTTGTGGTCTTGGGCTTTTTGGGCAAAGCCTTCTTTTCTGGCTTAATTTCGACATGCTCAAAGTGCAGATACCAGTTGTCATTATCAAGCCGTGTCTTAACGTACTTGCATACGAGCACACCCTCAGGGAAGGGAGCCGGATGTCCTTTCGGCGCCTTCAGGCACTGGATGAATCTGTGGTTGTCACCAGGTGTGCCTTCCTTGCGAAGAGCGATTACAGCGCCTGCCTGCTGAACGCCTTTGTCACCACCCTTGATGTTCTCAGTTGTGAGGTGCTTCCAGTCCTTGATCTCGTCGACGTGAGCGGCTACGATAAATGATAGTGTTACGCTGTTTGCCTTGGCAATCTTCTGTGCATCTTCAAGCCCCTTGATGCATGCCTCATGACTATGGCCATCAAGCTTTGTCGCAGGATCAACGCAGACAAGCGTGTCGCGCTCAAGTTTGTGGGCTAAACTCTTCACGTGGCCAAGGAAAGTGCTCAAGCTGTTAACGCCCAGATCTTCGGGAAGTACCCACTGGATGTTAAGGCCATCGAACACTTTGCCTTTGCCGTACTTACCCTCAAGTTCGTCAGGGAAGTCTTCGATACGGTAGTACACGACATCCTGCTTGAGCGAAGCACAGCAGCTGTCGGGGAGGAACTCGGCGCGCTCACCATTGGCAACCGCCTTGGCGATCTGTAGCAAAAGGGTGCTCTTACCCACACCACCACCAGCAACCACCAGCGTGATCTGTCCGGGCTTTGCATAGCCGTCAACGAGCCAGACTTTCGGCCCAAAGCCACTGGGGCGAGTGAACACGCTAGCGCTCGAGCGAAGGTTGGGAGCCGTGTCGAGTGAGGTGTCACCATTGACTTGCTCCTGAGCGGCCTGCTGCGACTCTCTGCGCTTGCGGCGCTGTTCTTCGGCAATCTCGTTCATCTTGCAGCGATGATTCTCCTCATCCTCAAGACGCTTCTTACGTTCCTCAGTCTTCTTCTCCTCCAGTTTCTTAGCGTTCTCGAGCTTGGCGGCTTCAATTTCCAAGGCGGCTTGGGTCTGAGTCTTCGTTTTAGACTTATTTGTGAAGAGATTAACCGCAGCCGTAATTGCTGCTGTAATTGCTGCAGATAAAGCCGCAAATCCAATTTTTTTCCAAGACATTTTCATTGTGTTGAATGTTTAAATGTTGTATTAATTAAATAGTTTAAAGTATTCTTTCTTAAGTGGTGCCGCTCAATTCTGGCCAGAGGGGCGGCACTTGTCCGGACGTAGACGGCGCTAGGCCGTGAGACCAGTGTGACGTTTTACTTTCAAGGAATTCTTACCGTTCTGTTTGCTCTGCCAACGGAGACCCTCACTTGCTTGGATCTGCTCCAGAACAAGGTCGTAGTCGAACAGCAGGACACGTTCGGCACGGATGACAGCTGGGGCATGAATGGTACCGTTCTCAAGCCAGCGGCTGATTGTCGAGGTCGACACGGTGAGCGCCGAAGCAATCTCTTTCTTACCGTGCAGGATCCTCTTCTCCTTGTGTTCGGGCATGTCACGCAACATGGCCTGTTGAACCGCGCTGCCTATGAGGTCGAACAACTCCTGGCCCGTCATGTCGATAACGCGCTTATTGAGGAGTTGCTCAATGCTTATTTCGCTGATTTTCAGTTTCATGGCGGCAAAGGTACGAATACCATGAAACTGGCAATTTTCTACCGTACTGATTGGGTGCAAGTTGTACGGTATTTGGGAAATTTTGTTGAACTGTGTGTTTTTAGGGCGCTTTCAGGGTTGCTATTCTAGCGCCGATGCCACCGTACTCTGGCGTGTTTTCGGGGCAAAGATAAATCATTATTGGGAAGCCTCCAACTCTTTGTTGCTCTTGTTTGCATTTATCGTACTGTTGGAAGTGGTTTGTACGGAAATCGTATAATTACAGCTTGATATACTCGCTTTCTACAGATTGTTTTTAACAGTACACGCACGCATGGGATGAATGGGGCATTGGGGGCGGAAGCGTGATCATGGTTTTCTATTGTGTCGTAATGGTGGTATTCACTGCCCATAGGTATGGGCATAAAAAAAGCCGGACAAATGCCGGCTTTAAACAATCTTCATAATCTAAATAATAAGTATCGTATCTATTATGCCATTGTAAATAGGTCTTAGTTGTTTAATACTACTTTTCAAGTCTTTGCTATCATTCTCGCTTTCTTTGTAATCATCAAGCTTTAGGCATCTGTAGGAAGTGTCACGAGTGTTATACTTCTTGCCTCTACTGACTTTGCTCTTTGCTTTTGAACTCGGGTTGAGCTCTTGCTGAAGCGTAGCCCTTCTTAGTTTGAAGATTTTGCTAAAACTTGTCGGGCTAAGCGTCATAGTTTTGCCATCTTCTCCTACAAAGTAA
>JAFTFA010000048.1 GCA_017449785.1 Muribaculaceae bacterium
AAACTAAAAACTAAAAACTGAATATGGCTAACTTTTATACCGACAATAGAGCGCTCCAGTATCACCTCAATCATCCGTTGATGAAGGAGATTGTCGCCCTGCGCGAGCGCAACTACACCCAGTGTGAGAAATTCGACTACGCACCCCTCGACTTCGAGGATGCGATGGACTCCTATGAGCGCGTGCTGGAAATCATCGGCGAGATCTGCGGTGACATCATCGCACCCAATGCCAAGGACGTTGATCTCGAGGGTCCCCACCACGAGAATGGCCGTGTGCGTTATGCCAAGGGCACCGAGGCCAACCTCAAGGCCTTGAACCAGGCTGGTCTGATGGGCATCACCTTGCCCCGCCAGTATGGCGGCCTGAACATGTCGTCGATCCCCTATATCATGGCTGCCGACATGGTGAGCCGTGCCGATGCGGGATTTGTCAACGTGTGGGGCTTGCAGGACTGTGCCGAGACCATCAACGAGTTTGCCAGCGAGGACCAGAAGGAGCGTTTCCTGCCCCGCACCTGCCAGGGCGAGACGCTGGCCATGGATCTGACCGAGCCCGACGCCGGTAGTGACCTGCAGTCGGTGATGCTCAAGGCCACCCAGGATGAGGACGGCACTTGGCGCCTGAACGGCGTGAAGCGCTTCATTACCAATGGCGACGGCGACATCTCGCTCGTGCTGGCACGCAGCGAGGAGGGCACCCGCGACGGCCGCGGCCTGTCGATGTTCATCTATGACAAGCGCGACGGCGGCATGACCGTGCGCCGCATCGAGGACAAGATGGGTATCCACGGCAGCCCCACGTGCGAGCTCGTGTTCAAGAACGCCAAGGCCGAGCTGTGCGGTGACCGCAAGCTGGGTCTGATCAAGTATGTGATGTCGCTGCTGAACGGTGCCCGCCTGGGCATCGCTGCCCAGAGCGTCGGCGTGAGCGAGGCCGCCTATCAGGAGGCCATCGCCTATGCCCGCAGCCGTGAGCAGTTCGGCAAGGCCATCATCAATTTCCCCGCCGTGAGCGAGATGATTGCCAACATCAAGGCCAAGCTGGATGCCTCGCGCACGCTGTTGTATGAGTGCACCCGCTTCGTCGATATGTACAAGTCGCTGGAGGCTATCAGCCGCGAGCGCACCCTCGCCCCCGAGGAGCGCAAGACCATGAAGGCCTATAACCGCCTGGCCGACGCCTTCACGCCGCTGGCCAAGGGTATGACCAGTGAATTCTGCAACCAGAATGCCTATGACTGCGTGCAGATCCACGGCGGTAGCGGCTTCATGCGCGACTACGCCTGTGAGCGCATCTACCGCGATGCCCGCATCACCAGCATCTATGAGGGTACGACCCAGTTGCAGGTGGTAGCCGCCATCCGCCACGTCACCACGGGTACCTATCTGAACCAGATCAAGGAGTATGCCGCCCGCGAGTACAGCGAGGCCGTCGCCCCCCTGAAGGCCAAGTTGGAGCAGATGACCGCCCTCTATGAGGAGACGATGGAGAAGGTCAAGGCTGTCGAGGACGCCGAGTACATCACCTTCCACGCCCGTCGTCTGGTCGAGATGCTGGGACACATCATCATGGGCTATCTGCTCATCGGTGACGCCAGCCATGAGCCCGACCTGTTCCTTGACAGTGCCAAGGTCTATGTCAACATGGGTGAGGCCGAGGTAGCACGCCACGCCAAGTTCATCGGTGGCTTCAACCCCGAGGACCAGGCCGCCTACATGCGTTCTTGATCAATCATGGATGATATGTGATGAGTGAGGGCATTGCCCTGACGCTCAATCCTGATGATATTCAGTCCTTGCCGATGCTCGTCGGCAGGGGCTGATTTTTTAGGGCCAAGGCATTGGCGGCATGGTGAAAAAGGTTTACCTTTGCAGGATGATGAGCCGTGAGAAGGAAATATATAAAGTGACGCTGGTGGGCAGTGCGGGGAATGTGGCACTGCTGACCTTCAAGTTCATTGCAGGCGTTATGGGCAACAGCGCGGCGATGATAGCCGATGCCGTGCACTCGCTCTCGGATTTCATTACCGACGTCATTGTGCTGGCCTTTGTCCACGTGAGCGCCAAGCCGCAGGACGAGAGCCACGACTATGGCCACGGCAAGTATGAGACGTTTGCGACATTCATCATCGGCTTGGCGATCATGGCGGCTGCCACGGGCATCATCATCTCGGGCGTTGCCAAGCTGGTTGATTGGGCCAGCGGCAAGCAACTGGCTGCACCTGGCTGGTTGGCATTGGCCGCGGCAATTGTCTCGATCGTTGTCAAGGAGTTCCTCTATCGCTATACGGTGCATCGCGGCAAGCAACTGGGCTCCCAGGCGGTCGTTGCCAATGCCTGGCACCACCGCAGCGACGCGCTGTCGTCGATCGGGGCGGCTGTCGGCATCGGCGGTGCCATCTTGCTGGGCAACCGATGGACGGCACTCGACCCGCTGGCATCGGTCGTCGTGGGCGTGATGCTGGTCAAAGTTTCCATCGACCTGCTGCGTTCCAGCATCGGCGAACTGACCGAGTCGTCACTCCCCAGCGACGTGGAGCAGGAGATTGAGGACATCATCTGCTCATTCCCTGGCGTCTGCGAGCCGCACAACCTGAGGACACGCCGCATCGGCAACCGCTTTGCCATCGAGGCCCACGTGCGCATGGACGGTAACAAGTCGCTCACCGAGGCCCATAACCGCGCCTCGGCCATCGAACGGCGCCTGCGCGAACGTTTTGGCCCTCAGACCCACGTCACCATCCACATGGAGCCTATCAAGTGAAAGCCTGACAGAGAAAAAAGCAGGGAAGCAGCACTCGCAAAACGTGCTGCTTCCCTGCCTCTTGTAGAGGGTTGATGTTGCCCTTTAATTGTCGTAGTTCAGATTGTTGGCAGGATCAACGTCACCATCTCGGGTCACTCTGTAACCGGTCGACTTGCCGCTATACTTGTTAAGCGTGCTGAGCAACTTGTCCTTCTTGACATCAGTAGCGTTGATGATCGACACACTCTTATTGTAGCTGGTGCCCTTGCTCGTCTTGAAGCTGAAGTTCATGTCACAGGCTAGGTTATAGCTTTCCTTGGTCAGTTCGGACTCACTCTTGGTGTAGAACTTGTACATCACGCCAAACTCGGCAGGGTACTTGTCGCTGGTGACAGTCTTGGTCCACCAGGTGCTGTTCATCGGTTCCATGATATTGCGCCCGTTCTCGGCCTTGTAGGTGATGAACACGTTGCAGGCATCGAGCAGGTCCTGGGAGAAGGTCATGTTATAGGTAGCGGTTACCGTGATCTTCTCGGCGGGCTCGTCGTCACCGCCGCAGGCGGTCAG
>JAFTFA010000049.1 GCA_017449785.1 Muribaculaceae bacterium
CGCTTGGCTGCATTCCAGAATTTGGCATTCTCATGGTCTTCACGGACAAATGCCTTAACCACGCGAATGCCAGTGACATTCTCCTGGACCACGCCATTCAATACGTCATACTGCTTGAACACTAGTGCAAACATCTTGGATACCTTGCTGATAATCAAGGCAAGTATCACGCCGAGGACTATACTGGCAATGATGAAAATAAGGCTTAGGTCAGGGCTGATGACAAAGCACATCACAATGCTTGACAGCAAGTTGAATGGCGCACGGACAGACGTGCGGATGATCTGTTGATAGGCGTTTTGAAGGTTGGTGACATCGGTCGTCATGCGCGTCACCAGTCCCGAAGTGCTGTACTTGTCGATGTCGCTGAAAGCAAACCGTTGAATGTTCTTATACATGGCATCACGAAGGTTGCAAGCGAAGCCGGACGACGCATAGGAGGCATATCTGCCTGCCAAGATGGCTGCAAACATGCTCAGGAATGCCATGACGACCATAATCAAGCCGTACTTATAGACACTGGGCATGTGACCGGCACTGATGCCGTAATCGATGAGCTTGGCGGTCACATAAGGGATGAGCACATCAAGCACAACCTCAAGCATGATAAAAACTGGCGTCAACAGGGATGCCATCTTGTATTGCTTGACTTGTTTGAGTAATGTTTTTAGCATTTTGTTTAAATAACAGAGAAATATGCCACAAAAATACAAAAATATCTTTTTGCTCCATCAAAAAGTTACACATTATTATATATAATCTCATGATGCGCTCATAAGTGTAAAATCATTTATACGCAGATTGATTAATTTAAAGTATCACTTTAAATATCATTTTCTAAATATAAGAGTAATAAGAATTATATTTAGGTTGTTATACTTATATTCTGCTGTTTTTCTATTGATGTTGAAAGGATAATGATTTAACTTGCCGTGAGTATCGGTTTTAATTATTCTTTTATTGAATGTGTTACTTTAAACTATATGGTTTATCCAATTGTTGAATAATAAATTAATCATGTAGTTTTCATTCAATAATCTTATAATCGTTTACGGGACCAAATGTCCTGTTTGAATATTTCTATAATTACACAACGCCGTTCAATTACTAGTGCAAGCATCTGATAATGAGTTTTTCAAACAATTTATTAAATAACTCAACTCAATGAGATTTCAATTTTTTGAATGAACCTCGTTACGGATATAGAAGAAATAGCGTGTAGATGATATAACTGGGTCTTGTTGCTATACTAATATATTAAAAAATAGGAATTGATATTATGTAAAATTAAGAATATGAAAATCGATTTATCAGTAATTAGATATATGCCCCATCTCCTTATGTGTCAATGAAAATGACTCAAGGGCTGATGATGAGTATATCAAAAGCAATTTGTACATTTGTGACCGAAGTGGAAATGAAAAAATAACTGGATGATGTCCAAGAAATGAACAATTGTCTGGTCAGGAATAGCTCGATGACTGGTTATTTTTTCTTTTTCTTGGTTTTTGATTTGTAGAGGGCTTTGCGCAATCGCTCGGCAATTTCCTGCTCATCCTCGGCCAAGTCTTCAAAACCGATTTTCTCATAGATGGCCTGTAACCGATCGTGAGGTTCGGGACGTTTCTTGTCTGCTTTCGCTGCTTTCTTGTAGGATTTGATGGCTTCGGGCACATCCTTCAACAGCTCCATCAGTTCGGCCATAGCCATGTGAGCCAGATAGTTGTTCTTGTCAAGTGCTAGAGCCTTGTTTAGTTCTTGTTCGGCTGTCTCAAGTTGATCCAGCGTCATCAACAGTCGTGCTTTACCAATCAAGGCCGGGATACACTCCGGCATGATGCGCAATGCTTTGTTGTAATTGGCTAGAGCAGAGCGTATCGTAATGTCATCCAGGCGTTTGCCATAGTGGGCGCTCCCCTCTCCCACTACCCCACTCTCGCTCATGGCCATTGCCTGGTCGCCCATGGAGGCATACTCGAGAGCAAGACTTTGAAGGGTCTTCTTTTGACTCTCAATGACTTGTTGTAACCTCTCAATGGTACGAGCTTGGCGCTTGAAGACATTCAGTTTCTTGGCAATCAGTCGCTTGACAACAGGATTCTGAATATTATCTTTAATCTTCATGGCCTCGGTGAAGCACTTGACACATTCTTCAAATTCCTGATGGTCAAACGCATGTACAGCTCTGCGGTACAACTGATTGGCACGCTCCTGTTCTATCGCTTCGTTCAAGAGCTGCTTGTCGTTGAACTGGCGACTGAAATCGACGACGGCCATGTTCACGATGATGTCTCGTTCACTCAGAGGCTTGAGCAATGTGATACCCTCCATCGACGTGCAGCGTGACAGAGCCACATAGGTCTGGCCACCAGTGAATGCTCCACCTACAAAGTCAATGACTACATTATTGAACGTAAGCCCTTGGCTCTTGTGGACTGTGAGTGCCCATGCAGGCTTGATGGGAATCTGCATGAAGGTGCCCAGAACCTTCTCCTCCACCTTCTTTTCCTTCTCATTGTAAGTATATTGCATGTTTTCCCAGACCTCGGGCAGGACGTCCAGTTCCTCTCCGTTTTCGAGTGTGACATGGACCTCATCATCGTTGAGCTTGGTCACCTTGCCGATAGTTCCGTTATACCACCTTCCCTCCTTATCGTTGCGGATAAAGATTACCTGAGCGCCTTCCTTGAGGGTGAGCCGAAGTGCTGTGGGAAGGCTGTTTTCCGGGAAATCCCCTTCAACGTGACCTACAAACGTGAATTCGGGCGTCCTCAATGCCTGCATGTGCTCGTCGTTGATGGAGTCCACAGTATCACGGCGAGTAGCCAGCGTGATGGCAAAATTCTCATTGACCTCCTGGTAATTGGGGTTGCAGCGCTGGTTCAGGCGGGCGATGTCGGCAGCCGTGGCACGATTGATGCGCACACGGTCGAGCAACGAGATGAAGTCATTGTCGCTTTGGCGGTAGATCTTGCGCAACTCGATGGCTACCAGATTGAACTGTGCAAAAGCCCGTGCATTGAAGAAAAAGAAATTCTTGTAATATCGGCGAAGGATATCGCGCATGTCGTGGGTGATGACAGGTTCGAGTTGGAAGATGTCTCCCACCAGTAGCAACTGCTTGCCTCCAAAGGGCTCGCGCATATTTCCGGAATACACCCTCAGCACCCGGTCCACAAAGTCGATGACATCCGCCCTGACCATAGAAATCTCATCGATGATGATGAGGTCAAGTTCTCTGATGAGTTTGACTTTCTCCTTGGTGTAACGCAGCATCTTGCGCAGGCGGGTGATGTTGGAGATGTCTGGGTCATCGGGCAGCAGCGGCTTGAACGGGATCTTGAAAAACGAGTGCATTGTCTGGCCACCGACATTGACGGCCGCGATGCCCGTCGGTGCCAGCACCACATATTTCTTCTTGGTATTGGCACAAATGTATCTCAGGAACGTGCTCTTGCCCGTCCCGGCCTTTCCTGTCAAGAAGACAGAACGATTGGTCTTGCGTATCAGGTTCCAAGCGTCCTGGAATTCAGGATTGTCAAGATCAATATGCTGCAAGTCGTCGGCCACTACTAACGAGCCTTGTGTTAATCAAGTTTGAGCACTGCCAGGAATGCCTTCTGGGGCACCTGGACGGTGCCGATCTGCTTCATGCGCTTCTTACCGGCCTTCTGCTTCTCGAGGAGTTTGCGCTTGCGGCTCACATCACCACCATAGCACTTGGCCGTCACGTCCTTGCGCACCTGCTTGACGGTCTCTCGGGCAATGATCTTGGCACCGATAGCGGCTTGGATGGCGATGTCATATTGCTGGCGTGGAATCAGTTCCTTGAGTTTCTCACACATGCGGCGGCCCAGTGTCACGGCATTATCCACATGGGTCAGCGTGCTCAAGGCATCTACGGGCTGGCCGTTAAGCAGGATGTCGAGCTTAATCAGTTTGGACTCGCGATAGCCGTTGATGAAGTAGTCGAACGAGGCATAGCCCTTGCTGATGCTCTTCAACTTGTCATAGAAGTCGATCACGATTTCGCCCAGCGGGATGTCAAAGGTCAATTCCAGACGGTTTCCTGAGATGTACTCCTGCTTGGCGAGCTCACCACGCTTAGACAGGCACAGGGTAATGATCGGTCCCATGTACTCGCTCTGGGTGATGATCGAGGCACGAATGTAGGGTTCCTCGATCTTCTCGATGATGGCGATGTCGGGCAGTCCGGCAGGGTTGTGTACCTCGGTCAGATTACCCTTCTTGTCATATACCTTATAAGACACGTTGGGCACCGTGGTGATTACTTCCATATTGAACTCGCGGCTGAGGCGTTCCTGCACAATCTCCATGTGCAGCAGACCCAGGAAACCGCAACGGAAGCCAAATCCCAACGCAACCGACGACTCGGGTGTGAAGGTCAACGCGGCATCGTTGAGTTGCAGTTTCTCCAATGAAGCGCGCAGGTTCTCAAAATCTTCGGGATCGATGGGATAAACACCGGCAAACACCATCGGCTTGACCTCCTGGAAGCCCTCGATGGCCTTCTCGCAGGGGCGCTGCACGTGGGTGATGGTATCGCCCACACGCACCTCGGTTGAGTTTTTGATGCCCGAGATGATGTAGCCCACGTTGCCGGCCGACAAGCGGTCACATGGCTGCTGGCGCAGCTTCAACACGCCCAGCTCATCGATATTATACTCCTTCTGGGTGTTGACAAACTTGACGAAGTCCCCCTTGGCAATCGAGCCATTCAGGATCTTGAAATACACAATAATGCCACGGAAGGAGTTAAATACCGAGTCAAAGATCAATGCCTGCAGCGGAGCCTCGGGATCCCCTTCGGGGGCGGGAATGTGGTCAACGATGGCATCAAGGATAGCAGGGACGCCCTCGCCCGTGCGTGCACTGCAACGGATGATGTCGCTCGGGTCGCATCCCAGCAGTTCAACGATCTCATCTTCCACCTCATCGGGATGGGCACTGTCCATGTCAATCTTGTTGATGACCGGGATGATCTCGAGCCCGTTGTCGATAGCCATATAGAGGTTGGAAATGGTCTGCGCCTGCACGCCCTGTGTGGCATCCACCACCAGCAGGGCACCCTCGCACGCCGCAATCGAGCGCGACACTTCATAGGAGAAGTCCACGTGTCCCGGGGTGTCAATCAGGTTGAGTGTATATTTCTGGCCGTCCTTCATGTAGTCCATCTGGATGGCGTGGCTCTTGATGGTGATACCGCGCTCGCGCTCCAGATCCATGTCGTCGAGCACCTGTGCCTGCATGTCCTTGCCGGCGACGGTGTTGGTGTACTCGAGCAGTCGGTCGGCGAGCGTGCTCTTACCGTGGTCGATGTGGGCCACGATACAGAAGTTGCGTATTGTCTTCATTCTATCGATAGATGTCGTGTTTTTTGTTTCTGGGGTGCAAAGATAGTGAAATTTTCCCACATTTCGTGCTAATACCTGCTGAATTGTAAAAACAGAAAACCGAGAACTGAAAAGTTTGTACTACCTTTGTGGAAAAATCTACTGTGAGATGAAAAAGATATTTGCGATATTGATCATGTTGCTGGCGATGTCTGGCAACGTGCAAGGTGCAACGGTCGAGGAGTTGAGGTCGCCTGACTTGACCGGCTTGAATGCGAACAAGGATGAGATGGAGGCCCTCAAGTTCCTGTATGCCTACATGCCGCTGGCCGATGTGACCGACTACACCCTCCAGTTCCACCTCGAGAACGTGCGTGCCACGTTGCAAGCCCGGGAACAGATGCCCTGGGGGAAGACGGTGCCCGACCTGTTGTTCAGGCATTTCGTGTTGCCGTTGCGTGTCAACAATGAGGCCCTGGACATGTCCCGCCCGGTGTTTTTCAACGAGTTGAAAGAACGCGTGCGTGGCATGAGCATGGAAGAAGCCATTCTGGAAGTCAACCACTGGTGCCACGAGCACGTGACCTATCAGCCTAGTGATGCCCGCACATTGTCACCGTTGGCGTGCATGAACACAGCCATTGGCCGCTGTGGTGAGGAATCAACATTCACAGTGGCTGCCCTGCGCTCCATCGGAATCCCCGCCCGGCAGGTATATACCCCGCGATGGGCCCATACCGATGACAACCATGCGTGGGTCGAGGCCTGGGCCGACGGCAAGTGGCACTTCATGGGTGCCTGTGAACCCGAGGCCGTACTTGGCCTGGGCTGGTTCAATGCCCCCGCATCGAGGGCGCTGTTGATGCACACGCGAGCCTTCGGCGACTATAATGGTCCTGAGGAAGTGATGCTGCGTACCCGCAACTTTACCGAAATCAACTTGATAGGCAACTATGCCCCCACCGCTTCGGCCCAAGTCCAGGTGCTGGACAGAGGTGGCAACCCGGTGAGGGGGGCGCGGGTCGAATTCCGAATCTACAACTACGGCGAATTCTATCCGGCTGCGACCAAATACACTGACAACAAGGGCAAAACGTCGCTCACTGCCGGCAAGGGTGACATGCTGGTGTGGGCCAGCAAGGACGGCTGGTATGGTTATCGCAAGGTCACCTTCGGCAAGGATGGCAAGGTGGACATCATGCTCACCCGCAGCAACAGCCTGAAGAGTGGCCCCACCTATGAGACCTTTGACATTGTGCCGCCTGTCGAGAAAGCTGTCATGCCCAAGGTCACGCCCGAGATGTCTGCCGCTAACAAGATTCGCTTCTCCCGTGAGGACTCGATCCGTAAGGCCTATGAGGCAACCTTCATGGATGCTGAGAAGGCCCGCCAGCAATGTCCTGCTGTCGCCGACTATCTGGTTAAAGCCCGTGGCAACTGGCAGACCATCCTGGATTTTGCCAACCGCCACAGCGGGCAGATGGACCGCGTCGTTGGTGTGCTCGAGGGACTGAATGATAAAGACATGCGCGACGTGAAGATGGACATCCTCGAAGATGCGTTTGATGCGCGCAGTAGCCAGCTGTCGCAGCGAGTGGAGTATGAGATGATTACATCACCGTTCAAGGTTGCGCTGCAAAATGCTTTTGACAAGGAAACCGCGGCTCAGTTCCGGGCAGACCCGATGAAACTTGTGGCGTGGATTCGCGACAATATCACAGTCAAGAACGAGGAGAATGCACTGCACATTGCCCAGACGCCACTGGGCGTGTGGCGCTCACGGGTCGCAGACAATCGCGGCCGCGACATCTTCTTTGTCGATATGGCGCGTTCGCTTGACATCGAGTCCCGCATGGATCCCGTTACAGGCAAAGTGCAGTATCGCAACGGCGGCAATGACTGGCAGGACGTGAATTTTGAGTCAGTGGAACAACAGAATGCCCAAACGGGTATGCTCAAGTTGCGTTACACCCCTACTCCTGCCCTCGATGATCCGAAGTATTATCACCACTTCTCCCTATCCCGCATCCTGGATGACGGCACTACCCGGTTGCTCAACTATGACGAGGGCGACTCGGGTCTTGAAGAGGGATCGTCATGGAGCAATACATTCCAGAATGGCACTGCGCTGGATGCCGGCACCTATATGCTCACCAGCGGAACCCGGGCTGCCAGTGGCAAGGTCCTGGTTGCCAACCGCATTTTCAAGGTCAATCCCGGCCAGGTGACAACCATCAACCTGACAATGCGCCAGAGTGATGACATAGTGGCAGTCATCGGCAACTTTAATTCAGAATCCAAGTTCATGCTGCTTGACAGCGATTTCAATCCTGTGGGTGGCGATGCGGTAAGCATCTTGTCGCAGACCGGACGCGGCTATTTCATCGTAGGCTTGCTGGGCGTCGGCCAAGAGCCCACCAACCATGCCATGCGTGACATTGCCAAGGTGAATTTGTCCCTTGATAAGTGGGGCCGTCCCATGGTGTTTTTGTTTGAGAATGTAGAGGAAGCTCAGAAATACCGTCAGGAAAACTTCGGCGTTTTGCCCAGGAACATCATCTATGGCATTGATGCCGATGGCAGCATCCGCCACCAGATTGTGGAGGAGATGAAACTGCCGAACGAGACACAACTGCCCATCTTCATTCTCGCCGACACATTCAACCGCGTGATGTTCAGCTCCCAGGGCTACACGATTGGCCTGGGCGAACAGCTGACCAAGGTCATCAACAATCTGGATAAATAGTGATGAAACGCCTTGTTGACAAGCTGTGGGATGAGCACAGATTAACTCCCGATGAATACCGGGCGTTGCTGATCATGCGCGATGCCCAGGACATTGATTACCTGATGGATCAGGCCCGCACTGTGTCACAACTGCACTTTGGCCGGGGCATCTATCTGCGTGGTCTTATCGAATTGTCCAACGTGTGCCGCAACGATTGCCTGTATTGCGGCATTCGCCGCAGCAACTGCCACGTCGAGCGTTATACCCTCAGCCATGATCAGGTGCTGGCTTGTTGTGAACAGGGCTACAAGATTGGCTTTCGCACGTTTGTTCTGCAAGGGGGCGAATGGGGCGAGGAACGGTCGCGATGGATTGCAGACCTGATCGGCGACATCAAGAAGGGGTGGCCCGATTGTGCTGTCACTCTGTCTCTGGGCGAGCATCCCCGGGAGACCTATGCCCTGTGGCGCGATGCGGGTGCCGATCGTTACTTGTTGCGGCATGAAACTCATCATCCACGCCTATACAGTCTCTTGCACCCTCAGGGGATGTCGCTGGCTCAACGTCTGCAATGCTTGGATTGGCTCAAGGAGTTAGGCTTTCAAGTGGGAACCGGCATTATGGTCGGTGCCCCGTTCCAGACGCTGGGGAGCATCATCGAGGATATTGAGTACCTGGTGGATTTCCAACCCCAGATGATCGGCCTTGGGCCTTTTATCCCGCATCATGACACGCCGTTCCGCCGTTTCCCGGCTGGCAGCGTCGAGATGACAGCCAAACTGTATGCCATCCTGCGCCTGGCTATGCCCAAGACCTTGATTCCCAGTACTACTGCTATGGCAACATTGGCACCCGACGGGCGCTGTCGCGGCATTCTTGCCGGAGCCAATGTGGTGATGCCTAACCTCTCCCCTACCGATACCCGCAAGCAATACTCCCTCTATGACAACAAGGCCGCCCTCGGGGCCGAGTCAGCACAGGGCGTCAAAATCCTTGCCGATGAGTTGGCCGCCATCGGCTACCACATTGATTGGTCTCGTGGCGACTCGCCACAATAGCACTATATGACAAAATGCAATAACAACTGAATGTGACGGATTGTAATAATCCAGTCAATTCAGTTGTTATTGATTTTAGGAGAGTGGTTGTTAGAGCAGGGCGTCGATCTTGGCGGTGAGAGCATCACGGGTGATAGTGCCCACGTGCTTCTCGACCATCTGGCCGTCCTTGAAGAAGAGCAAGGTGGGAATGTTGCGGATGCCGTATTCGATGCCCAAGTCGGTATCATCATCCACGTTGTACTTGCCGATGATCGCACGACCCTCGTAGGCCGATGCTACTTCCTCGATAATAGGAGCGATGCTGCGGCAGGGGCCGCACCAGGGTGCCCAAAAGTCAATCACAACGGGCTTGCCCGATTCCAATAACTCCTTGTAGTTAGCGTCGTTGATTACTGTTGCCATTTTGTTTGAATAGTTGATTAATTGTAATTATTATTGATTTGCATTTAATATCCTTGACGGCAAAAATAGTGCCAGATGGCATCATGTCAGATTTGCGCGTTTACCTCGAATTGGATTCTTGCTTCGCGTAGGGCCTCCATCAGATGCTTATCGACAGCAATGGGCTTTCTGGATCGCAACAGGACATGGTTGCCGCCCACTTGGTCCTTCATGCGGAAAAATAGGTCGCAACGGTTGTCTCCCTTGGCACCCAGATGCGTTTTCAGGAAGTCCACGTTGGCCAGATCCTCGTCGCGCAGGGTGATGACGAGGTTATTCACCATCTTGCCTTTGAGGTTTTCCAGCAGGTCGATAGTGCGGACATTGAAGCGGATATTGTCCCCGTACCCCCTCTCGTAGGCACCCTTCACGACGATGGCATAGCCAGGAACACCAAACTTCTGGTAATCGACAAACTTGTTGCCGAACAGCATGAATTCAAATGAACCGCTGTAGTCCTCGATTTTGAGTATGCCAAATTGGCCGCCTTTCTTTCCCATGCGGGTCTGGAAATCAACTACCAGTCCGCCCATGGTGAGTTCGCGGTCAAGCTGATCGCTATGGGTTGCGACCTCGGCCAGCGGTGTGTCGCAGCCGTAGGTCACTTCCATGTAGTAAGGATCCAGCGGATGGGCCGACAGGTACATGCCTACGAGTTCGCGTTCGCGGTTGAGGCGTTCGAGTTGTGACCACGGCTCTGCATTGGGAATGGGAGGTGTGGCCACCTCGATGGCGTCAAATGCACCGAAGAGTGAATTCTGCATCTCCTGCTGGCTCACTTGATAGCGTTGCCCGAAGCGCATCAACGTCTCGCTGTAGGACTCGCCACGTGGATTGACGGCAAAAAAGTCCTCACGCTTGATGTCCTTGAAGTCGTCGAAGGCGCCAGCCAGGGCCATCGATTCCAGCGCCCGACGGTTGCAGGCACCCTGATTGATGCGTTGTACAAAGTCGAAGATGTCCTTGTAGGCACCGTTCTTGTTGCGTTCCTCGACAATCGACTCGACGCAGCTCACGCCGACGCCCTTGATGCCGGCAAGGCCGAATCGGATGCGGCCATCCTTGGTCGCGCTGAAGTTCCTGTAGGACTCGTTGATGTTGGGTCCCAGCACCTCGATGCCCATGGCACGGCACTCGTCCATGTACTTGGACAGCTTGTCCACATCATTGAGGTTGCTGCTGAGCACGGCAGCCATGTATTCGCTTGGATAGTTTGCCTTGAGATAGGCCGTCTGGTAGGCTACCCAGCTGTAGCAGGTCGCGTGTGACTTGTTGAAGGCGTAGGATGCAAACTTCTTCCAGTCTTCCCAAATCTTGTTCAGCACCTTCTTGTCGTGCCCGTTTTTCTCACCGCCCTGATAGAACAGTGTCTCGAGCTCGTTCATCTTCTCGATCTACTTCTTGCCCATGGCCTTGCGCAATGTGTCGCTCTGGCCGCGGGTGAATCCTGCCAGCTGGCGCGACAGGAGCATCACCTGCTCCTGATAGACGGTGATGCCGTAGGTCTCCTTGAGGTATTTCTCCATGCAGGGAATGTCATACACGATGGGTTCCCTGCCCTGCTTGCGGTTGATGAATGACGGGATATAATCCATGGGACCCGGGCGATAGAGGGCATTCATGGCAATCAGGTCCTCAAAGCAGGTGGGATGCAGCTCGATGAGATACTTCTGCATACCGGCCGACTCAAACTGGAAGGTGCCCGACGTCTGGCCCTTGCAGTAGAGTTCATAGGTCTTGGGGTCATCGATGGGAATCTTCTCGATGTCGATGTCGATGCCGTGGTTGAGTTTGATGTTGGCAAGGGCCTCGTTGATGATGGACAGGTTCTTCAGTCCCAGGAAGTCCATCTTGATGAGGCCGGTACTCTCGATGACGCCGCCCTCATACTGAGTGACGATGATTTTCTCGCCGTCGCTGTCGGTGGCGGTGCTCACGGGAACCCAGTCGGTTATGTCGTCACGACCGATGATCACGCCACAGGCATGGACACCGGTGCTGCGCACGCTGCCCTCCAGCTTCTCGGCAAAACGGATGGTCTCGCCCACCCTGGGGTCATCGTTATTGAGTTCGGCACGGAAGTCCGGGAAACATTCCAGGCAATTCTTGACGGTGATCTTGTATTTCTTGCCGTTCTTGTCCTCGGGCATCTCATTGGGTGAGGAGGGAATGAATTTGGCCAGGCGGTTGCTCTCGGGCAGTGGCAAGTCCTCGACACGGGCAACATCCTTGATGGCACTCTTGGCCGCCATCGTGCCATAGGTCACGATGTGGGCCACCTTCTCGGCACCATATTTCTCGGTCACATAGTTAAGTACCGCAGCACGTCCATCGTCGTCAAAGTCGGTATCAATATCAGGCAATGAGATGCGGTCGGGATTCAGGAAGCGCTCAAA
>JAFTFA010000050.1 GCA_017449785.1 Muribaculaceae bacterium
AGGTGCTATATCAATGACTATGTCAACGTGATGTCCGGCGATGTTGATGGAGACGGTAACATCAATATCCAGGATGTGACTGCGCTCATCAACTTCCTTTTGAAAGGTGATGCCAGCATGATCAATACGGCCAATGCCGACGTTGATGCCGATGGCTCTATCAAGATCGGTGATGTGACCACACTCATCAACCTCTTGCTGTCCAGCAATAATTGATTAACCGTTTAAACTCGCTGGAGCCGGGGACAAGCATGACACCAAGTCGTGATTCCCTGGCTCTTTTCGTACACGCGTTACAGGTCTTCTGCTGTCCTGAATCTTGTCACAAGTCGCATTCGCTTGTTTGGTCCATTGATTTTTTGTGTTTTTTTTACGGCAACCACATTTTATTAAGAAAAAAAGCAGTATATTTGTAGGTTAAAAGATAAAACAAAAAATATAATCACATATTTAGAGACATAACTATATGAAATTCAACGTTCAAAGTAAATTATTGCTCTCTCGCTTGAACGCAGTGAGCAAAGTTGTAAGCAGCAAGAACGCCTATGCTATTCTTGACAACTTCTTGTTTGAATTGCAGAGCGACCGCCTGGTGGTTACGGGCAGTGATATGGAAACGCGCTTGACCACGAACATTGAGGTGCAGAATGTGGAGGGTTCCGGTAAATTTGCCCTTGACGTGAAGCGTACCATCAATTCCCTGAAGGAGCTCCCCGACACGGCATTGACGTTTGAGATCAACGATGAGACACTGGCCGTGAAGGTGACCTATGTGAACGGTTACTACGATGCCGTTGCCCTCAACGGTGACGATTATCCCGAGAAGGCTGCCAGCGCCAACGAGATTCAGCAATTTGCCTTGCCCGCCAAGAGTATTGCCTCGGGCATCGGCCATACCCTGTTCGCTGTGGGCAACGACGACATGCATCCGCAGTTCACCGGTATCTATTGGGACATTAAACCCGACATGATCGTGTATGTTGCCAGTGACTCCCACAAGCTCGTCCGCTTCCGTCAGACCAACGTGAAGCCTGACTTTGAACGCTCATTCATCCTGCCCGCCAAGCCCGCCAGCATTCTCGCCAGCATCATCGATTCCAACAGCGAGGAGAACGTCAACATCACCGTTGACGAGAGCAGTGCCACGTTTGAGAACGCCGACTATCAGCTCTCATGCCGCTTTATCAACGGCCGCTACCCCAACTACAACTCGGTTATCCCCGAGGATAATCCCTACACGATGGCCGTGGAGCGCCAGACCCTGTTGAACGCCGTCCGCCGCGTAGCCGTGTTTGCCAACGTGGGTGGCTTGGTGCGTCTGGACCTGCGTCCCACCGAGGTCGTTCTCACTGCCCAGGACGTTGACCACTCGACCGCTGCTGAGGAGACCATCGCCTGTGAGTACAACGGCGAGCCCATGAACATCGGTTTCAAGAGTGCCGATGTCATCGACGTGGTAAACAACATCGATTGTGACGGCGTATTCCTCAAGTTGCTCGATCCTGCCCGTGCAGGTGTGTTTGTGCCCAGTGAGCAGAAGGAAGGTGAAGACCTCATCGTCCTGCAGATGCCGATGATGATTTGATTTCCCAATTTTAACACCGAGATTAATGGAACTGAACCTGAAACGCCCTCTCGTGGTCTTTGACCTGGAATCGACCGGTCTCAATATCACCGAGGACCGCATCATCGAGCTGTCCTACGTCAAGGTTTACCCCGACGGTCACGAGGAGAGCAAGACCTACCGCTTCAATCCCGAGAAGGTGATTCCGCAGCAGGCCATCGACGTGCATCACATCACCAATGAAATGCTCGAGGGTGAGCCCACCTTCAAGCAGCGTGCCCATGACGTGGCTCGCGTGTTTGAGGGCAGTGACATTGCCGGATTCAACAGCAATCACTTTGACATCCCGCTGCTGGCACAGGAACTGAGTAAGGCCGGCATCGCCTTTGACCCCGCCCAGCACAAGTTCATCGACGTGCAGACGATTTTCCACAAGCGTGAGAAACGTGATCTGGAAGCGGCTTGTATCTTCTACTGCGGACATCCGATGGAGAATCATCACTCGGCAGCCGATGACGCCAAGACGACACTCGAGGTGCTCAAGGCCCAACTCGACCACTATGCCAACGATGCCGAGCCGTTGCAGAATGATATCGACTACCTGTCACAGTACTCGTCGCACAACCGCAATGTGGACCTGGCGGGTCGCATCATCTACAACGAGCAGCGCGTGCCGGTGTTCAACTTCGGCAAGCATAAGGGTAAAACCGTCGAGGACGTTTTCACCAAGCTCGATTTGGGCTACTATGACTGGATGATGAAGAGTGACTTTGCTGAGAATACCAAGCAGGTCATCACCAAGCTCTACATCCAATTCAAGAAGAAATAATACTCCTTCACGACACTGACGACGACATGTTGAAAGGCAAGCACATCATTCTGGGCATCACTGGCGGCATCGCTGCCTACAAGTGTGCCACGCTCACCCGATTGCTGGTAAAGGCCGGTGCCGAGGTGCAGGTCATCATGACTCCCAACGCCAAGCAGTTTATCCAGCCATTGACGCTATCCACGCTTAGCGGCAAGCCCGTGATCAGCGAATTCTTTACTGCCAATACGGGCCAGTGGAATAGCCATGTTGATCTGGGCTTGTGGGCCGACGCGCTCATCATCGCCCCCGCTACGGCATCGACGATCGGCAAGATGGCCAATGGCGTGGCCGACAACATGCTCGTGACCACCTATCTCTCGGCCAAGGCTCCTGTTTTTGTCGCCCCGGCGATGGATCTGGACATGATGCGCCACCCAAGTACCAAGCGCAACCTTGATCTGCTGCGCAGCTACGGCAACCACATCATCGAGCCCGCCGAGGGTGAACTTGCAAGCCATCTCATCGGCAAGGGCCGTATGGAGGAACCTGAGAACATCGTCAAGGTTCTTGACGATTATTTCAAGGCAGGAGAGGACCTGCAGGGCAAGCATGTGCTCATCACAGCTGGCCCGACGGTTGAGAAGATTGACCCGGTGCGCTACATCAGCAATTTCTCGTCGGGCAAGATGGGCTTTGCTCTGGCCGAGGAATGTGCGTGCCGTGGTGCTCATGTGACCCTGGTAGCAGGCCCCGTCTCACTCCAGACCATCAATGCGGGCATCGAGCGTGTGGATGTGACCACTGCTGTCGAGATGCATGATGCCGTGATGCAATCGCTGCCGCAGGCCGATGCCATCATCCTGTGTGCCGCAGTGGCCGACTACCGTGTCGAGAATGTCGCCGACAAGAAGATCAAGCGCGAGAAGGATTCGGCCCCCGTGCTGCACCTCGCGCCCAACCCCGACATTGCCCGCGCCGTGGGCCAGGCCAAGCGTGAAGGCCAGGTGAGCGTGGGGTTTGCTCTGGAAACCGACAACGAGAATGTCAACGCACAAGGCAAATTGGAACGTAAAAACTTGAATTTCATCGTTATGAACTCATTGCGTGACAAGAATGCCGGTTTCCAGGTCGATACCAACAAGGTGACCATCTTTACTGACAAGGGCGAGATCATCGAGGGGGATTGCAAGTCCAAGCGCGATGTAGCCCGCGATATTGTTGATGTTTTATACAAGTATCTGTCAACCAAATGAAAAAGACATTCATGCTGATGCTGGCCACACTCTTGTGTGCCCTGTGTGTCCATGCCGATGACGAGGCGACCGAGCTTAACTGCGAGGTCGAGGTGAACAGTGATAAAATCACCAGCGGCAGCAAGGACATCTTCAACGAGCTCAAGCAGTCGATCACCGACTACATGAACACGACCAAGTGGACCAATGCAACCTTCGGCACCAACGAGAAGATCTACTGTAAACTCATGTTGACACTCAGCTCGTGGGACAATTCCACGGGGCTGATGAAGGGTGACCTGCAGATACAGTCACAGCGTCCTGTTTTCAACAGTTCCTACACGACAGCCCTGATCAACTTCAAGGACACGAAGGTGGATTTCACCTATGAGATCGGTCAGCAACTCGTCTATTCCGAGATGGAGATGATGGACAACCTGACGGCGATTCTCAATTTCTGGGCCTACATGATTATCGCGATGGATTTTGACTCGTTTGAACTCAATGGTGGCGACCCCTACTATGAGGAGGCTGCCAAGGTCGTGAGATTGGCGCAAAGTGCCGGCGAGAGCGGCTGGAAGGCATTTGAAGACAATACCAATCGCAGTGCTGTGCTCAGTGCTTTCACCGACAAGCAGACCTCCCCCATTCGTCAAGTGCTCTATGACTATCACCGCATGGGCCTTGACCAGATGGTCGTTACCGTGGACAAGGGACGCTCGGCGATCACCCACACGTTGGAAAACCTGGGCAAGATCTATGAAGTAGCCCCGATGTCGGTCTGCTTGACGATGTTCAAGGATGCCAAGCTCGATGAGCTCGTCAATATCTACAGCAAGGCCAACATGACCGAGAAAGAATCGGTCTATGAGATGTTATACCAGGTATATCCCAGCGAGACCAACCGACTGGATCAAATCAAGAAATCAGAGAATTAACAACAGAGTGTGTAAATGATCAAGCAACTGCACATCTCTAACTATGCGCTCATCGACAAACTTGACATTGAGTTTGGCGACGGCCTGACCATTATCACAGGTGAGACCGGCGCCGGCAAGTCGATTATACTGGGTGCCTTGTCGCTTATCCTGGGAGAGCGCGCCGACAGTCGAGCGATACGTGACACGGCTGCCAAGACGGTTGTCGAGGCAACATTCGACATCGGTGGCTATCGGCTGGAGTCTTTCTTCAAGGATAACGACATTGACTGGGATGAACACGAGTGCCTGGTGCGCAGGGAAGTCTCTCCTGCAGGCCGGTCGCGGGCATTCATCAATGATTCACCGGTCGCGTTGACCGTGCTGCGGGATCTGGCGACCCGATTGCTCGACATCCATTCCCAGCACAGCAACATGCTGCTGTCACAGCCGGCCTTCCAGCTCTCTATCCTTGACAGCATCGCCGGTAATGCCGCTTTGCTCACTGATTACCGCAAGAGTTACCAGGACTACCGCGACACGGTCAAGCGGCTTGACGAGACGCAGCGTGCAATCGAGCAGATGCGCCGCGACGAGGATTACATCCGCTTCCAGCTCGACCAGCTGCAGGGAATGCAACTGCAGGCCGACGAGGACAAGTATCTCGAAGCCCTGCAAAATAAACTGAGTAACATCACCGAACTCAAGGAGGCCCTGTGGAGCGTGGAGAATGACCTTGACGGCGAAGAAAACAGCATCCTGGAACGGCTGGCAGCCGTTGCTCAACGCTTAGAAGAAGCCGAGCGTAACCTTGACGATGTCGAAGGCATGTCCCAGCGGACGCGAAATGCCCTCATCGACTTGAAGGATATCGCCCAGAGCGTGAGCGCCATTGTGGACAACCTCAACGATGACCCGGCCGAACTGGCCCGCGTTGATGAGCGACTGAACAACATCTACGCCCTGCAGCGCAAGCACAATGCCCGCGACGTGAACGAGCTGATGGCTGTCCAGCAGGATTATGAACGCCGACTGGGAGAAATCGAACATAATGATGACATCATCGAGGAACTCAAGGCCCGCGTCAAGGCATCCCATGCCGCAGCGACTGAAATCGCAACACAGTTGTCGGCAAGACGCCATGATGCCGCCAGCCGCTTCGGCAAGGAGTTGTTGAAGTTGGCCAGCCCGCTGGGCATGAAGAACATCTCCTTTGAAGTGGATTTCAAGACTACCGACCTCATGCCCAGTGGCATGGATAATGTGGAGTTCATGATGGCCTTCAACAAGAACCAGCGTCCCATGCCTGTCAAGGATACGGCTTCGGGCGGCGAGATCTCGCGCGTGATGCTATGCATCAAGACCATCATCGCACGTCACATCCAGTTGCCGAGCATCATCTTTGATGAGGTGGATACCGGCGTGAGCGGAGACGTGGCCACGATGATCGGTGAGATGATGGCCGATATCTCCAGGACAATCCAGGTGATCGCTATCACCCATCTGCCGCAAGTCGCTGCCAACGGTGACCACCACCTGCGCGTGTTCAAGACCGACAACGAGCAGGAAACCCTCACCCGCGTTCAGGGCCTGAACGAGCAGGAGCACGTGATGGAGGTTGCCCGGATGCTCAGCGGCAAGGACTTGAATGAGGCTGCCATCGAGAACGCCAAATCGCTTATTCAACACAAACGCTATACAAGAAAATGATTGACAAGACCCAATACATCTATGGTATCCATGCCGTGCTCGAAGCAATCGATGCCGGCAAGGACATCGACAAGATCCTGTTGAGCAAGACGCTCAACGATGAGACAGCCAAGGAAATTACCGATCGTGCCCGACAGTTGAGGGTGCCGGTGCAGCGTGTTCCCGTGCAGAAGATTGACCGCATCACTCGTCGCAACCACCAGGGCGTCGTGGCCATGATGGCTGCTGTTACCTATTATCGTGTCGAGGACGTGGTGCCCCAGTTGTTTGATAATGGTGAGAATCCCTTTATCGTCGTGCTGGACGGCGTGACCGACGTGCGCAACTTCGGAGCAGTGGCACGCACCTGTGAATGTGCCGGTGTGAGCGCCATTGTCATCCCCGACCGCGAGAGCGTCAGCGTCAATGCCGATGCCGTCAAGACGTCGGCCGGGGCATTGAATTACCTCCCCGTGTGCCGCGAGCACAATCTGGTGAATGCCGTGAAACTGTTGAGGGACAGCGGCTTCAAGATTGTGGGCACCAGCGATAAGAGCCAGACCAATTATACTCAAGGTGACTACACCGGCCCCGTCGCCATCATCCTGGGTGCCGAGGACAAGGGTATTTCGCCCGAAATCATGAAGTTGTGTGATACCAGGGTGCTCATTCCCGAATTTGGTCACATCAACTCACTCAATGTGTCGGTAGCAGGCGGAATCATGATCTATGAAGTGGTCAGGCAGCGCCTCAATGACAACCAGGAAGTGGATTAACCGCTATTTAGTTGCCAATACCGCCGTTTTTCAGTAATTTTGCAAGTTCAAACAAGAAACACTATGATCAATCGAGTATTAATCCGAACCAAAGTTGTACAGAACCTGTACTCCTATATGCTCACGCGTCCCGAACGCACTCTTGCCAATGCGTTGAAGGATCTGGAGTCATGTCTTGACAAGACTTATGAGCTCTATCATTACTTGATGCGCCTGCCCGTGGAGTTGACCCACATCCAGGAAATGCGTCTCGATGAGGCCCGCAACAAGTACATGCCCACCGAGGAGGAGCTGAATCCCAATATGAAGTTTGTCAATAACCGCTTGGTGGCCGCTCTCGCAGCCAACGAGCAGTTGCAGCAGTATGCCACCGAGCACACTGTGACGTGGACCGACGACCCTATCCTGCTGCGGTTGATACTTGATAAAGTCATCAAGAGTGACCTCTATCATGACTACATGGCCAGTGAGGAGGACAGCATGGCTGCCGATTGCCTGTTGTGGCAGCAGCTCATGAAGCAGGTCATCCTGCATGACGACAATATGGCCGATGCCATCGAGCAGCGGTCATTGTTCTGGACCGAGGATGACATGGACATGACGGTGCAGTTTGTGTGCAAGACCTTCCGCCGCATCGCCGAGGGGGGTGATGAGGATGTCATCCTGCCCATGTTCAAGGACGAGGAGGACAGTGAATTTGGCAAGGAATTGTTCAAGGCCACTGTCACCCAGATGCCCCAGAACAATGCCTTGATCGATGACC
>JAFTFA010000051.1 GCA_017449785.1 Muribaculaceae bacterium
CCTGGCCACCGAGCACGACCGGGCCTACCGTGACCTGCTGCTGACGCAAGCGCGCTACCGCGCCTATGTCACCGCCACGAGCGACAGCGACATCAACCGCGCCGTGGCCTATTTTGCCGACTGCCGTCCCATCGACCGCGAGAAGCTGACGCGGGCCTACATCTACAAGGGCGCCGTCATGGACGAGTTGGGCCACCCTGACAGCGCGATGCTCTACTATAAGCACGCCGAGGCCACCGCCGCCCCCGACGACTACTTCAACCTCGGCTACGTCAACCTAAGAATTGCCGAGCTTTATCAGAAAGTATTCTTCAAGGATAGTGCTGTGGTTTCAAGAATGAAGGTGGCCTCAGGTTATTTTAATGCAATCAGCGACTCGGCCCTTATGATGACAACAATAGGCACGCAGGGTCTTTATGATGAGTATGTAGGCATAGATTCAGCAATGATTCTTCTAAACAAGGCAATATCGTTGGGGAGAAAACTAGATTCCTCAAGTCGTTTTTTCTATCAGTCAAAATTGGCCGGAATTTATTTTTATAATAAGGATTATAATCGTGCTAAAGATCTATCTCTTGACATTATTTTGAACGGCGATGGCTATTGTGATGAAGACCAGTATTTCTATTATGCAGCTCGATCCTACGTCAAACTAAATCTTATTGATTCAGCTGTATGGGTAATGTCTATGATACCACCACCCCTCAATGCGGTTGATAGCATGAACATGCACCTGCTAATGGCTGATATTGCCCAGTTTTCACACAAATACCAGCAGTTTGCTTATCATTCACATATAGCAGACAGCATTGACAAACACATGCTGAGGCGGTCAGCCAAATCATTATTGACTGATTTGGAGTTGAATTATGACGCCCATCAACGTGAAAAAGCATTGGCCGCAGATTCATTGACATCTCTGATTCTTGTCATTTGTATTTGCTTGTTAATTATCGCTGTAATCATTATTTTGACCTTTCTGATTATCCGAAGAATGATCAGCAAGTATGAGGCGCAACTAGGTGAAACCAGAACTGAATTGGAAAAATTGATAGGGGAAATTCATAGTACTCGATTAAAATTAGAATCCGAAAGAAGAATTTACAGACATCAACTTTTTGAAAAGAACAATGAACTGGCAGCGTCCAGCAAGAGATGCCGTGAACTTGAACAAATGGACAAGTCAGTTGCAGCCATAGTAAGATATAGGCTTGCTGCATTAAATGAAATTTATGAGAACATCAGAATAAAATCAACTTCAGAAGATGTGAAGAAACGCCAATTGACATTAGTCAGTACGGTGAAGGAATTGTATGAGAAAAGAGGTATACTGCACAAACAACCCAAAGCGTCTTTTTGGGACAACTTGAAGCTCTCACTTGATGGTGAATACGAAGGATTAGTTACATTCATAGAGAAGAACTATCCCAATCTTACAGAAAAAGACTTACATCTTTTTATGCTCTCATGTGCTGACTTCCCTAATCCGATTATCAAAATCTGTATGAACCTAACCAGCGATGTAACTGTCAGCAAAAACAAGAAGAAGCTGATGAAAGAGAAAATAGGTTTAGACATGAGAATTGCAGACTTTATACAAATGTTTTTAGAAGGTAAAATCCCCCATTAATCACAATCATTCGACCCCTGTTTTTGGTAGGCTAAAAAATAAATTTCGTAAAATGCTATATATCAGCTAATTGACAGTGTAAAAAGCTAATCACTTTTTTGCTTTTATCCCATTTTTTTGTTATAATTTTGTAAGGTAAAAAATAGCATTAACTTAATTACTTATGAGCTATAACAAGAAACATCTAATCTCGTGTTTATTTTTCCTAGTTATCTCATTTATTTATGTTGATAACATGTATGGGGATGAGAAATCCATTAACCTTCAATTTCCAGGACATCATGGAACTCACGATGGAATTCCTGTCTATGTTGATCAGCCAGATGTGTATTATGACTCTGATGATCAGTCTATTATTATTGATGGAACGGGCTATGTGAGCTATTATGATGTCGTGATCGAGTCGGCGACCAGTTGGACGGTGATGATTTCTACCCAGGTCAACGGCAACTATGACACCATCGACATCTCATCGTTGCCGGCAGGCATGTACTGCATCACCATCGACTCCCCTGCTGGGAACTCCTACGAGGGCTTCTTCGACACCTATTAACCGATGAAAATTGCCCGATTTCTCCGATGAAATGGGGTTTTTTCTTTAAATCAGGTGCCATTCTCTATATTGAAATCAATTATTAACAATTAATCAATTCTTATAAGCAATGAAAAAATTAATTACTTTATTATTCCTGTTGATGACTGTTGTGTCATCCCGTGCTGACAATTACTTCACCTTTCAGAATGCTGTCAATGACACGTTGCTCATCCATCCCCGTGATGTCGGTAGATATTCCCGGATTTATGTCAATGCGCATTTCGAAGGTTATCTAGATCACTGGTATCTGGCGATGAGTCATCCACAGAATATACCTATTATCGGTATAACGGCACTATCCGGCATAGATATTCCCTATGTTGACCGTTTCGGCAACGACTCCATCTGTCATCCTACCGTGCAGACCAGCGAGACGGATCTTGTTGACAGCATAACTGTCAACATGTTGTCATCCACGGTGACGCAACACGGATATTGGGATCCCGACAATGACGGCTACTATGACACCTACGGCACCGTGAAGTGGGGTCCCGGTGACCATGAGTCGATGTTCCGATTTGATATAGAAATTCCTGCTGGCTGCACGGAGGCATCTCTCCTGTTGACTGGCGAGTTGACTTCTACCGATGACTGGCGTGGCGTTGCTACGGTGGGCTCTGCAACCTTCAACAAGGTGATGCATCTTGTCGTCGGCTACCAGCGTGGAGACGTGGACGGCAGCGAGTCGTTGACCATCAGCGATGTGACAATGCTGATGAATTATATAATGAGTCAGTCAGGCTTCGACCAGTTCCAGTTAGCCGCTGCCGACGTCAACCGTGACGGCATCGTTAACATCTCGGATGTGACAGCCCTGATCTATATCCTTAACCAGAAGAACGGCACCAATGGTCTCAGCCTGGACGATTTTGACATCTGAATATATTAAAATAAAAGTTTTGCAAGTAGATAACTTGTGAAACTCAATATTAAATATAACAACCATTTAAAAACAGACAAGATGATGAAAAAGACTTTTTACCTACGCAAGAGTGTGCTGGCACTGCTGGCCAGCGTGCTGCTGTTCCCGTTCAGTTCGTCGGCTATCCGTATCCATGGCGACGTTGCTTATTCCAATAGCATAAATATCACTGACGTGACGGCCCTCATCGACCATATTTTCATGGACTATGTGTCGGCAATTGATGACGTCAACGGTGACAACCGGGTGACCATCAGTGACGTGACGGCCCTGATCAACTACCTGCTGACGGGCGAGTGGCGATGGGCCTACCACGGCCCTGCCATCCCAGACAACGCCGAGGTGTTCACCGTAGAGGGGTACACCTTCGCGATGATACCAGTCGAGGGCGGCTTCGTCAGAACAACCGGCGGCAATGGCGAAAAATATGTCGAGGACTTCTACATCGGGCAGACCGAGGTTCCCATGGGTCTGTGGATAGCCCTGATGGGCAGCAACCCTAGTAGCAACAGCGTGTTCTACCAGAGTCCGTGGCAGCCGGTGAACCACGTCAGCTGGTGGGAGTGCCAGGAATTCATCGCCAAGCTCAACGAGATCACGGGCCGCGAGTTCCACCTGCCGCTGAGAGACCAGTGGCGCTATGCCGCCAAGGGCGGCAAGTACAGCCATGGCTACATCTATGCGGGCAGCAACACCCCCGAGGAGGTGGCATGGATCCAAACTGATCCTCCTGAGTTATATGACAACACAATGTTCCAATCTTCCATCTTTTTCGTGATCGTTGGCCTGAAGGCCCCCAATGAGCTGGGCCTGTATGACATGAGCGGCAACGTGTTGGAGTGGACCTATAACTCAGTGCAAGTGGACACGATCTCGCCGCTGGACAGCGAGGAGCATCGGCGGTGGCCAAAGACCCTGTATGGCGGCAGCGCCTATAATATGTACAGAGACTGTAAGATTGATAACGGGGAAACGCACTATGCCGGCGAGATCCCTATGTATTGCGGTTTACGCCTTGCCCTGGGAGGCCATTGATCAATCATGTGCAATAATCATGGATCAAGATGATGAACTTGAGTTTTGCAAGTCGTTATCTTGCCCTCTGAATGATATGGCCTGCGGATTCATCGAATTATGCGAAAAATTTGGGAACGATATAGCAGTTGGCCCTGCGTTGAAACGTCTCGGCATTAAACCGTGCTAACGCACGGGAAATTAAAAGAAAATTTAATTTTAAAATTAATTTGATTAATTTCCCGCCCGCAAGGGCGGTTCAATCCCCCGATAGGCCAACATCTATATTATTGCCAAAAATAAGGTTGAATTGTTGTCATAGGGGTTGTTATGGTTGTTTGAAAATAGTCCCAAACGGGCATCATGCTAAGGCGCGAGGTCGCTAAGTTATTTTTATCTATTGCGAGCCCCTTGCGAGCAATACTTATTTTACTTAGCGGCTTGGCGGCTTTGCGTGAGACTCGTGAGGTTCGCTGGGGCGGGGCGGGTGAAAATCCACATTTTTGGCAAAAAATTTGCGGGGTTGCGGCAAATGGTGTAATTTCGTGACCAATAAAATGACAATCCAACAAAAAAACGATCAAAAAGCAAGACTATGAACGACGTGAAATTCTATCTCGACGCAGCCGAGAAAAAGATGCAGGAAGCCGTTGATTTCCTCGATGACACCCTGGCACACATCCGTGCCGGCAAGGCCAACGTGAAGATTCTGGACGGCATCCGAGTGAAATACTATGGCAGCCCCGTGCCCATCGACAACGTGGCCAACGTGAGCACCCCCGACCAGCGTACCATCGCCATCATGCCGTGGGAGCGCAACATGATCGGCGCCATCGAGAAGGCCATCATCGACAGCAACGTGGGCATCATGCCCGTGAACAACGGTGAGGTCATCCGCCTGAACATCCCGCCCCTGACCGAGGAGCGCCGCAAACTGCTCGTCAAGGACTCCAAGGCCGAGAGCGAGAAGGCCCGCGTGAGCATCCGCAACGCCCGCCGCGAGGCCATCGAGGGCTTGAAGAAGGCGGTCAAGGAAGGCATGAGCGAGGACGTCAGCAAGGATGGCGAGGACAAGGTGCAGAAGATCCATGACAAGTTCATGAAGAAGATCGACGAACTGTTCGCCGCCAAGGAGAAAGAAATCCTGACCGTTTGATTCAAGTTGCCGAAGTGCTCGGCACTTCAGCAACTTGAAGAGGAGGGAGGAGGGAGGAGAGATCTTCACTATTTTCTCGAATCACTGACCTTCAAGCTCATGAAGTGCCTCCTACTACAGAAAATTGAAGAGGAGGGAGGAGAGAGGAGAGAGGAGGGATCTTCACTATTTTCTCGAATCACTGACCTTCAAGTTCATGAAGTGACTCCTACTACTTCAGCAACTTGAAGAGGAGGGAGGAGAGAGGAGGGATCTTCACTATTTTCTCGAATCACTGACCTTCAAGTTCATGAAGTGCCTCCTACTACGGGAACTTGAATAATAAAGAGTTAAGCATTGCGGCGGCGTGCGCCGCACGCGACATTTATCTGGAGAACCGGGTGGTTAGAGGTGAGTGATTGTTGCATCATTGTCCTCTAACCACTTGTTGAACAACAGGGGATGCCATGACGAGTTTTTCCTCCATTGCAGATACAGCGGCGGGCAAACGCTGGCATGATGCGGCCTACTGGGGCCTCATGCTGGCGGCATGTGCCGTGTTCTACTGGATGAACGTGCTGACGCCCCTCAAGGAAGACGACATGCTGCACTCGATGGTCATCGGCGACTTGACGCCCATCAACTCGCTGGGCGACCTGCTGCATGGTTACCGCAACAAGTTCCTGATCACCAATGGCCGCACGTCGGACATGGTGGCCGAACTCTTCTGCGGACTGTTGGGCAAGCCGTTGTTCAACGTGTTCAACACGCTGATGTTCGGCCTGCTGGCCCACCTGGTGAGTCTGCTGGCGACGGGGCGCCGCTCGCTGCTGGCCCAGGGGATGCTCTATGCCTGCATCGGCACGTGCTTCCCTGTCCCCGGCGAGACGATGCTGTGGCTTGCAGGCAGTTGCAACTACCTGTGGAGCATCACGGGAGCGTTGCTTGTGGTCTATTACCTGCTGCATCACCGGCCCGGGCGGTTGCCGTGGTGGAAGTCACTGCTGGTGGCACTGGGGGCAATGCTGGCCGGAGCGGGCAACGAGGCCATCTCCTTCGGCCTGTTCGGCGGATTGTGCCTCTACTATGCCAGCAACCGCAGGCAGATTGACCGCACCGTGGTCACCGTCCTCGTCGGCTACCTGCTGGGCGTGCTGCTCATCATGTCCTCGCCGGCAGCCTGGATGCGCGCCTCCAGCGGCGGCATCGTCACCGACCTGGGCATCAAAGACCTGTTGCTGAGCCGATTCTATATCGTGGGCAGCAAGATGGTCCATCACCTTGTCCCAGTGGCCGCCATCGCCGTGGGCATCGCGGCACTCGTGTGGAAGGGCTTCAAGTCCCTGAAAAGCAGCCCCTGGCCCTATATCTTCCTGGCCCTGGCCGCCATGCTGCTCGTGTTCGGGCTCATGCCCGAGCGACCCTATGCCGGATTTGTCACCATCTCGCTCATCATCACCATCCTTGCAGCCGACGCGCTGCTGGGCCGCCGCTGGTGGCTGCGCACCGCAGCCGTGCTGGCGTGCCTGACCATGGCCGGGGTGACCATGGGCCGCGGCGTCAAGGCCCTGGAGGAATACAAGCGGCTGGACGACAGCGTCGTGAATGAAATCAAGGCCGCACCGGCCCAGGCCATCCTGCGCGAGCAGGCCCACCCCGGCAACAACCGCTTCCTGTACCCGCTGCCCATGAAGTCGGACGCCTTCTTCCCCAACGAATACACCTGGCGCGCCTATTTCGGCAAGGAAAACGTGCAATTTGTCTCGGACTCGGTCTATGTCCGCTACCATGAGGGCCGACTGATGGACGGTGCCATCGAGATGCCCTTCGAGAGCGACCGTCCCGCCTTGACGGGACAGATGCTGGCCTTCCCCGACCAGGACTACATGCTGTTGCCGCTGGCCCTGGACACCCTGCCCACTGCCTATCAAGTGGGCACCGCCTACTGGAACGATGCCAGCCAGGCACTGACCCAGGCCGAACAGGACTATCGCCGCCGCCATGCCCTCACCGGCAAGAGCGACCCGTTCGGGTACTACCCGCTGCGATATGACGGCCGGGTGCTCATGGTGTTGCCCCTGCTGGACGACAACGTCTCGAGTGCCCTGCTGCTGCTGGATTATGCCGGCGACGAGCTGCTCACGCTATACCGCCTCTCCCCTAACCCAACCGCCGTCAAGGCGACCCGTAAATCCCGCTAAACGACATGGAAATCAACCGTCAAGCCATATCGACCTGCAACAACTCCCGCTGGCACGATGTCGCCTACTGGGGGCTCATGCTGGTCGCCTGTGCCGTGATGCTGGTGCTGAACATGTGGACCTCGTTCAAGGAGGACGACATGGAGTTCTCGCTGCTCGGCGATGCCGGCTTTGTCGAGTTCTGGCGTGCCCAGCTGGACCATTACCTGACCTCCAACGGACGATGCTCCGACTTCTTTGCCACGCTCTTCTGCGCCTACCTGGGCAAACCGCTGTTCAATGTCGTGAACACGCTGGTTTTTGCCCTGCTGGCCCACCTGGTGAGCCTGTTGAGCACCGAGCGACGGTCCATGCTGGCCCTGTCGATGTTCATCGCCGTCGTGGGCACGTGCTATCCCGTCCCGGGCCAGACGATGCTCTTTGTTGCCGGCAGTTGCAACTACATGTGGGCGATTGTCGCCTCGCTGCTGCTCGTGCTGCTGTTGCGGCGCTACCACGGCAAGCGGCCGGGCACCTGGCGGACCGCGCTCATCCTGTTGCTGGCCCTGGTGGCCGGCAACCTCAACGAAGCGACCAGTTTCGGCTTCTTGGGCGGCATGGTGCTGTACTATCTGTTCAACCGCGACAGGCTTGACCGCTTGGCCGTCATGGCGCTGGTGGCCTATCTCGCGGGCGTCCTGCTCATCGTCGCCTCGCCAGCGGCCTGGCAGCGAGCATCGTCGAGCGTGGTCGTCAACATGGGCGCCATGGACCTGTTGAAGAGCCGTGCCTATATCTTCGCCCGCCTGATGTACCACATCATGACGCCCGTCGTGGCCGTGCTCATCGGCGGCATCGTGCTGCTGTCGAGAGGTGTACGCCCGCTGCGCCAGTGCGTCTGGACCTATATCCTGCCCTGCATGATCGTGCTAATGATCGGCTTGGGGTACCCCTATGACCGGGCCTACGCCCCGATGGCCACCGTGGGTCTCATCGTCATGGCCATGGCCGCCGACGCCCTGCTGGCCCGCTGGCCGTGGGCGCGCGTGGCCGCCATCATCGCCTGCCTCATCTTGAGCGTGGTCGCCTATCCGCCCGAGATGAAGGTGCTGCGTGACCTCAAGGCGCTTGAGGACCGCATCGCCGCCGATATCCAGAGCGCCCCCCGCCAGGCAGTGCTGCACGAATACAAGTTTATGGGTTCCAACCACTTCGCCACGCCCATGCTGTATAACTCCTCGGAGTTCTTCAACCGCGAGTCCACCTACCGCGGCTACTACGGCAAGGACAATGTGCAGTTTGTGAGCGACTCGGTCTATGACCGCTACCACACGGGCCGCCTGATGGACGGCGCCGTGCCGTTGCCGCTGGTGAGCGACCGTCCCGAAATTGCCGACAAGGCCTATGCCATCCCCGGTCAAGACTACATGGTCATCGTCATTAACCGCGACACCCTGCCGGCATCCCCGCAACTGGCCACCTACCACCTGAGTAAGCCCGCCGCAGGATTGTCCCCCCAAGAGATCGAGGGACGCAAGAAATACGGCCTGGAGACCGATTTTGTGCCTCACGGCTGCTATCCCCTGTACCACCAGGGCCAACTGCTGCTCGTGCTCCCGCTCATCGACGAGAACACCTCCCGCATCACCATACCCCTGGACAATGACGGCACACTGGGCGAAATGACCCTGTCGCGCCAAGCCCCCTGACCCGACCCGCAAAATGAACCGCCGCATGGAACACCGCCCATCCACATCCCGACCCGCCACGTTCAGCGCCCTTGGCCGCTGGCATGATGCCGCCTACTGGGGGCTGCTGCTTGCCGCCTGTGCCGTGATGCTGGTGATGAACGTGTTGACGCCCTACAAGGAGGACGACATGGGCTTCACGCTCATCGACGGCGTGTGGACACCCGTGCACACCCTGGGCGACCTGCTGCAGTCCTGCCGCAACCACTACACGGGCACCAACGGGCGCCTGGCCGACATCGTTCCCGCCGTGTTTGCCGGTTTCCTCGGCAAGGGAGCCTTCAACGTGTGCAACGCGTTGATGTTCGGCTTGATGGCCCATCTGCTGAGCCTGTTGAGCACACGCCGACGCTCCATCACGGTCATCGCCCTGCTGATGGCCGTAGTGGGCACCTGCTACCCCGTCCCGGGCGAGACGATGCTGTGGATGGCGGGCAGTGCCAACTACCTGTGGGCCATCACCCTGTCGCTGGCTCTGGTCTATTGCCTGCAACGGCACCAGGGCAGTCCGCTGGGAACGGGCAGGGCCGTGTTGCTGTTTGCCGGCGCCCTGGTCGCCGGCGGCTTCAACGAGGCGACCTCATTCGGCTTCTTTGCGGGCCTGTGCCTCTACTATGCCTTCAACCGCGGGCAATTCGACCGCCGTGCCGCCGTGGCCTTGACGGGCTACCTGGCGGGCCTGCTGCTCATCGTCGCCTCGCCCGCGGCATGGGACCGCGCTGCCGACGGCGGCATCATCCTCAACCTGCCGCCCGCCGAACTGCTCAAGACGCGCTGGTTCATCTTCCACGAGAAGGTGTGGCGGTTCTATCTGCCCCTCGCCGCGCTGGCAGTGGGCCTCCTCGCCCTGCTGATGAGGCGTGGCCGGGACGTGAGGCAGAGCATGTGGACCTACATCTTCCTGTGCCTGTCGCTGGTCATGTTTGCCCTGGGGCTACTTCACGAGCGTGCCTATGCCCCCTGGGCGACAGTTTCGTTGCTGATTGTGGCAGCGGCCATCGACTGGACGTTGTCGCGGTGGCCCTGGGCGCGCGCGGGGGTCATCGTCGTCGCACTGGCCCTCGCGGCCTTCACCTTCACCAGGGGCATCCACGTCTTGTGCGACTACCAGGCCTATCATCGCCAGGTGGAGCAAGAAATAGCCGCCTCGCCATCCCAGGCAGTGCTGCCCGAGCGCGAATTCAAGACCTACAGCCGCTTTGTCAAGCCAGTGAATTACCAGTCGGGCAACTTCTTCGGCCACGAGGTCATCTACCGGGCCTACTACGGCAAGAAGAACGTGCAGTTTGTCGGCGACTCGGTCTATGTGCGCTATCACGAGGGCCGGCTGCTGGACGGCGCGACAGTGCTGCCGACGGCCTGCGACCGACCCGACGTTCTCGGCAAGGCCTATCTCTTGCCCGACCAGACCTACATGGCCGTGGAACTCGTGGGCAACGACCTACCGGCGACATTCCAGACGGCCCGCTACTTCGACTCGGCCATCGACATCATGCTGCCCGACCAGGAGCGGCAGCGGCGCCAGCAATACGGCATCAAGCTGGACTATGTCCCCGTCGGGTTCTATCCGCTCCAGTATCAGGGAAAATCCTATCTCATCAGTTCCCGCCCCGGGACGTTCACCCAGCGCATGGTCTTCCCGCTCGACATCAGCGCCACGCCGGCCGAGGCCACGCTCACCATCCTGCAATAGAAGAAAATCGCTGTTACACAATTTAGCGGGGCACTTCTACGTTATTATAATGACAGTTCGGGTGATGGCCGTCGGCCATGGCCCGCGCAGACGCCGTTTAACACTTGACAATCAATAGAGACTGAGAGATGACTAAGAAGATACTTTGGCTGGTGGTTTTATTCCTGGCGATGTGGTGCCAGGCTGTGGCACAGAACGCGGTAGGCGATTGGCGCATCCATAGCTCATTTGTCGGCACCGAGGTGCTTTCGGTCGCCGAGAGCAAGAATTGGGTATATTACTTGTCGGGCGGAACACAGCGTGTTGTCAAAGGCGAGGACGGGAAATGGCATACCCTGCGCATCCTGGAGGGCGACCTCTTCCGCCTGGACAAAGAGACCGATGAGAACGAAGCGCTGAGCGTCGTCAACGACCTGAGCGACATCAGCATCAAGCAGATCTATTACAACGACGACAAGGATTACCTGGTCGTGATCTACAGCAATTCCAACATTGACATCATCAAGTCTGACGGAGCCGTCGTGAATATGCCCGAAATCAAGAATGTCGTGATGACGATGAGCAAGAGCATCAACGACGTGACCTTTGCCGACGGCGTGATTTATCTGGCAACCGACTTCGGCTATGTGGTGATTGATGACAACAAGTTTGTCGTCAAGGAATCACACCTGTATGGCAAGGCCGTCCTGTCGGCAGCCCAGTTGGGCAACACCCTGCTGCTCTCTACAGCCGACGGCATCTACTATGGCGATGCCGGCCAGTACCACGAGTTGCTGTCGTCATTCAGCCTCAACAAGTCGATGCCCAATGGCCGCATCTATCCGTTGAAGGGCAACAAGTTCTTCCGCGTGACCAGCAAGGTCCGCATCGCGACGATGACGGTCGATGATGAAGGCAAGACCACGTTCAATGAGGGCGACATCATCCAGGGCAAGGCCACGTTGATGCAAAAAACCGTCGGCGGCTATATGCTCAATGTCCCCGACCAGGGCAAGTGCTACAAGACCGACGAAGAGGGTAACATTGTCGAGGAGATAGAGACCACCGAGCTGTGCAGTGCCCACCCCAGCGGCAATGGCACGCCGTGGGCCGCTGGCAGCAAAGGCCTGCATCAGATGGGCCAGGAAAGCTACTACCTGCCCAATGCCCTCTCGTTCTCGTCCCCGTTGTGGATGACCTACACCAAGTGCAAGGACCTGCTGTATGTATCCACGCCAACGGCCAATGCCTTCTACAAGTCGATGACGATGCAGAGTTTCATCAACACGTATGACGGCATCCAGTGGAAAGACGTCACTCCCGAGGGTGCCCCATCGAATGGTACCTACTGGATCGAATTCCTGCCCGGCGATGACGACACCTACTTTGTGGGCGGCTGGACCACGGGCCTGTTCAAGGTCACCAACAATGAGATCGTACAGCGCTATACCGCCGACAACAGTCCGCTGGTGAAACGCGATGGTGCCATGCACCCCATCACGAGCATCGACCGCTATGGCAACGTGTGGGTAGTGCAGTCATTTGAGAACGCTGAGCACCCCGTGATGGTGTTGCCCGCAGCCAAAGCCAAACTCAACCAGACAACGGCCAGCGACTGGATCGTGACCGATATTGAGGAAGCCTACACGGGACACACCCAGCAAGCCTGTTTCTTGTCCACCCGTTATGGCAACAACGACATCAAGCTATTTACCGACGGCGACTTTGAGATGCCGCTCATCATGTGGAACAGCGGCGGGGAAATCACCCAACATCCCGATCGCGTGTCTTACAGCAAACTGACTGACCAGGACGGGCTGACCTTCGGCTGGACAAATATCCTGTGTCTGGCCGAGGACCTCAACGGCCTCGTCTGGATGGGCTGCACCGAGGGCATCGTGTCGTTCAACCCGGCACAGGCCTTCTCGGACAACTTCAAGGTCAACCACATCAAGGTGCCGCGCAACGACGGTACCGGCATGGCCGACTACCTGCTCGACGGCATCCAGGTCAACGACATCGCCGTGGACGGTGCCAACCGCAAGTGGATCGCTACCCAGACGTCGGGCCTGTTCCTCGTGAGCGCCGACGGCACCCAGATCATCAACAAGTTCAACACCACCAACAGCCCCCTGTCGTCCAACACCGTCTATCAGGTGTGCTGCAATCCCAACAGCAACTCGGTATTTATCACCACGCCGGGCGGGCTGCTTGAATACTTCAGCGACTCAAGCCCGGCCGAGACGAGTTACAGCGACATCTATGCCTATCCCAACCCCGTGCGTCCCGACTTCATGGGCAACGTGACGATCACCGGCATGATGGACAACACGCTCATCAAGATTGCCGATGCGAGCGGCAACGTCATCCGCCAACTCAAGTCCACCGGCGGCATGGCCACGTGGGACTGCTGCGACCATCATGGCCAACCCGTCAAGACGGGTGTTTACATGGTCATCTGCTCCCAGGCCAACGGCAGCGGCAACGCCGCCGTGACCAAGATCGCCGTCATCCGGTAGTATGCACACACTTGGGCCTCACGCTAAGGCGCGAAGTCGCGAAGTTTTTTATAGAAGAAAAAAAAGACAAGAAGGACTATGCCATCCGGATTGTAGCGTTTTTTAAAAACAACTCAAACAACTTAAACAACGGCATCCGCAAACTCTTATCTCACGCTAAGGCGCGAAGCCACGAAGTTTTTTATGATTGCTCGCAAGGGGCTCGCAATTATGTTTTGTCGTCTCAACGGCGCGACAACGATTGCGAGCCTCTTGCGAGCAATCACTTATTATACTTAGCGGCTTAGCGGCTTAGCGTGAGGTTCGTGAGATTCGTTGGGACGGCAAGGGGGTGAGTTTTTTGTAGCAGATTGAAATGTTTTTAGTAACTTTGCCGTGGCTACCTGTTATTAAAAACTATTGACAACATGAAAAGACTGTTATTGCTTGTGGTGGCAGTGCTGACGATGGCCAGTACTGCCCGCGCCTGGGGCTGGTGGGACAACTACCCCCCTGACAACGAAGAAGTGCAACTGACCTCCACCAACCTGCCCATCGTGTGGATCGACGTGGACGGGGAGTACATCGACCGCTATGAGCGCATCACGGCGCGCATGAAGGTCATCCACAACGGCGACGGCAACCTCAACTATGCCGACACCGTTGCCCATCCGGGACAGCATGTTGACTATGAGGGCTATGTGGCGCTGCGTTACCGTGGCAGCTCGTCGTTTAACAGCAGCGACAAGAAGCCCTACTCGTTCCGCCCGCTGGACAAGCCGCTCGAGGAGGGCGGCACCAAGAAGAATGTGAATAACCTGGGCATGGGCAAGCAAAACAACTGGGCCCTGCTGGCCCCCTATGCCGACAAGAGC
>JAFTFA010000052.1 GCA_017449785.1 Muribaculaceae bacterium
GTTGACTGATATACAATCGGCAAAGTTACATTTTTTTAGTGGAACCAGCAACTCCAATGGCGAATATTGATATTTTACTGGCCAGATGAGAGCATGAAACGATATTTTTTGTAATTTTGCAGATTAGAGCAAAATCTGATTAACTATGATTCTATCAATGACCGGATTTGGCAAGGCTGTCAAGGTGTATAACAACAAGAAAATCACCGCCGAAGTCAAATCACTTAACAGCAAGCAACTGGACTTTGGGGTACGCACGCCCCAGAGCCACCGTGAGATTGAAATGGAACTGCGCAACATCGTTTCCAAGGCGCTGCTGCGCGGCAAGATTGACCTGTTTGTCTATTGCGAGCCCATCGAGGGCGCTACATCGGGTACCATCAACATCCCGATGCTGCAACAATACAAGGCGCAGATCGAGGAGATGGCGTCCCAATTGAACCTGCCGCAACCCGAGGACTGGTATGCCACCCTGCTGCGCATGCCCGATGCCCTCAAGACCGACGCCAAGGCTACCGAGGCCGACGATGAGGAACTGCAAGTGGTCAAGGAGGTCGTGACACAGGCTACCGAACAACTGATCGCCTTCCGCCGCCAGGAAGGTGCAAGGCTGGCAGCCTTCTTTGCGGAGAAAATCGCCGCAATCCAGGAGTTACTCGATGAAGTGCCCCGCTATGAAGAGCCCCGCATCCAGAAGATCAAGGGCCGCATCCTCGATGCCCTGGCCAAGATCAAGGAGGTGGACTATGACAAGAACCGCTTTGAGCAGGAGCTCATCTACTATATCGAGAAGCTCGACATCACCGAGGAGAAAATACGCCTCCAGAACCACCTGAACTACTTCCTGGAAACGATGAACAGCGAGGAACCCGGCCAGGGCAAGAAGCTGGGCTTCATCAGTCAGGAAATCGGCCGTGAGGTCAACACCATGGGGTCCAAGGCCAACCAGGCCGAGTTACAGAACCTCGTTGTCCGCATGAAGGACCACCTCGAGCAGATCAAGGAGCAGGTGCTCAACGTCCTGTAGTCCAATCGAATCACCATAACCATTCAACCGACGAGAGATCATGAAAAAATTCATCCTCATGGCCATCATCGCCATCGCCTCGACCATCAACATGCATGCCGTGCAAGGCGATGTTTCGGCAGCGGCCCAGTTTGCCTATGCCTCCAAGCATTCCAGGGCTGGCCTGGGACTGCAGTTGCAATATGAGCCTGTCACCAACTGGCGCATCGCCCCCGAGTTTATCTATTTCCTCAAGAACAACGACAGGAGTGGCCTCAACGCCAACTTGAACGTCCACTACGTGATTCCCACGAGCTCACATTTTGCCATCTATCCGCTGCTCGGGTTCACCTATGCCCACTACAAGCATGACAAGCGGCCCGAGGAGTCGGTTGACCGTTGCGGTGCCAACGTCGGCATGGGAGCACAGTATCTCATCAAGGAGCACCTGCACTTCTTCACCGAGGCGCGTTTCCAGGTCTTGAAGGACAACAACCAGTCGGTAACTGTCCTGGGACTGAAATACACATTCTAATATTTAATGACCGCTCAAGATGGAACAAGGTAAATTGATCATCATATCGGCACCCTCGGGCTCCGGCAAGTCGACCATCATCGGCCGCATCATGCAGGACGAGTCATTGAGGCTGGCTTTCTCGGTATCGGCCACTACCCGCCCCCGCCGTGGACAGGAAGTGCATGGCGTGGACTATTACTACAAGACCGTCGATGAGTTCAAGCAGATGATTGACCGCGACGAGCTGGTGGAGTACCAGGAGGTGTATGAGGGCCGTTTCTACGGCACGCCCAAGAGCGAGGTGGAGCGCATCACCGGCATGGGCAAGAACGTCGTGCTCGATCTCGACGTGCTGGGCGGCGTGAACGTCAAGAAGATGTATGGCGACCGCGCGCTGGCCATCTTCATCCAGCCCCCCAGCGTCGAGGTGTTGCGCCAGCGGCTCATCAACCGCGGCACCGACAGCATGGAGGACATCAAGGCCCGCGTCGACAAGGCCGAGTTTGAAATCTCCATCGGCCCGCAGTTTGACCACACGGTCATCAACGATGACCTCGAGACAGCCGTTGCCCAGGTCCACGACCTCATCGCCGAGTTTATCGCCCAGTAAGGAAGGAAAACCAGACAATAAGTACTACTAAACCATGACAGTCATGTGAAGGTGTGCGTGCGTGTGTACTTATTGTTTTTCAGATAACCGACATTTAAACAGTCAAAGGAATGAGAATCGGGGTATTTGGCGGGTCATTTGACCCGATACACATCGGGCACGCGATCATCGCCCAGCACATAATTGGCAGCGGCATTGTGGACCGCCTGTGGTTCATGGTGTCGCCGCAAAATCCCTTGAAGGCGGGCAAACAGCGCCAAGTGGCTGATACCGACCGCCTACGCATGGTGGAGATGGTGTCGCGCCCGATGGATGGCGTGGAGACGTCGGCCTTTGAATTCACGATGCCCCGTCCGTCCTACACCATCGACACGCTCAATGCCTTGCAAGCCAAGTTCCCCGATGACGAGCTCTACCTGGTCGTCGGCGGGGATAATTGGCAGGTATTTGACAAGTGGCGCAACAGCGACGATATTCTGGCCCGGTATCATGTGCTGGTCTATCCACGGCTGGGCTACGAGGTTCATATTCCCGAGGAGCTGCATGAACGTGTCCTGCTGGTCGATGCGCCCATCATCGAGCTGTCATCGACCCGGATACGCGAGCGGCTTGCCACCGGCCAGAGTGTCCGCTACTATGTCCCCGACCAGGTGCTCGACTACATCGAGAGCCACCGCCTTTACCGCAATCAACGACAAGAATAACAATCATGGAGAAATTGACACCTAACGAGCTGGCGTTCATCGCCCTTGCCAAC
>JAFTFA010000053.1 GCA_017449785.1 Muribaculaceae bacterium
CTTAGCCTTGCCAAAGTCATTGATATCCTGCAACCAGGAGCGGACCAACTCGCACGTATTATCAGTGCTGCCGTCGTCCACGACAAGCCACTCAAAATCCTTATTCGTCTGTCGGCACAGGCTCTCGTAGGTCCTCCAGATCGTGTGCGCCCTATTATAAGCCGGGGTAAAAACGGTTAATGTCACCATTTACTATATTGAATTATCAGATGAGTTCGTCATAAATAAAATCTTGCTTCACAATCAGGGGCTATCGACGACATAGCTGCTCGTATAGATCAAGATACTTGCTGGCTGTGATTGAGATATCATACTGCCGAGCCTTTTCTTGACATCGCTGGGCCACAATGCGATACTCATCGGGATGCTCGCATAGCCGCTGAATCGCCGAAGCCAGTTCCTGGTCATCGCCATGAGGGAAAAGCACGCCGGCACCGCCCACCATTTCTCGGAGTCCATCCACATCGCTTGCAATAAACGGGCGTCCTGAAGCCATGCCCTCGATGCTGGACAAAGACAAGCCCTCCCAGTGAGATGACAATAAAACGATATCGCTCTTCTCCAAAATGTCGGGGACATCCAATCTCACGCCTAAGAATAAGACACGATTATTCAACCCGAGTTCTCTTGCCAGCGCCTTGAGGGATTCTTCCTTAACTCCGCCGCCTACTAACTGCAGGCTATAATTCTCAGGCAGTCGAGTCATTGCCCGCAAGACGGTCTCATGATCCTTTTCTACCCTTAATCCGGCAACCATGGTTATCACAAATCGGTCTTGACCTTCAATCGTTCTGATCGGGCGGAGAAAACGCCGCGTATCCACGCCATTAGCAATCGTCCTGATATTACTCTTCTTGCCGATGTAATCCTCCAGATTCTGACGGGGTTTATCGGCGATGCACACTACGGCGGCATAGCGGTTATACATCCAACGGTCAATCGGACGGCACCACCACTTGTCACGGCGCCGATTATTGGAACTGTGCTCGGTGGTCACGAGAGGCTTACGCGTAAAGCTCAACAACTTAGCCAATGGTGCATATAACTGACAGGCGGTGTTATGGGTGTGAATGATGTCATATTGTGCCACATATCTAACTAGCTTGAATACGTTCAGCGGGTTATACACATTCCCACCAAGAGATAACTTATGAATCCTGATTCCTTTATCCTCAAGTTCCTCCATGAAAGGTGTATGCAAACCATTAAACAGAAGCAACTCCACAACATTATGCCCCCCCCCACGCAAGAGCGGCAGCAGATCAACCAACAGGTGCTCGGCACCACCCGTCTGGAGTGATGTGATCACATGGAGAATCCTCATTTTCCTCGCCATTACCTCAATAATTAAAAGATGCGGCTTAATAACCCAACGATGAATTTCTTGACCCTATAATTGGCGGAACGATACAACCTATCGTCCTCTTCACACGCAAACTGATACATACCCTCATAATCCCTCGCGAGCAACAGGTTGACCGTCCGTTTGTTGTCTGCTCTTGCTGAATAAAACTCCACGAGGCGTGGCATGAGTTCACGTTGCACGATTTCCCGCTTGAAGAACTCGATAACACCCTGCTTGTCTGCCTTCTTGAAGTGGATCAACTGAGCCGCATGATGATAGAAACAAGCAACATACTCAGCAAACAAGGGTTCATAACCTTGTGTATAATTGAACTGATCCAACAGTTTCAAGCGTTTATCAGACGAGGCAAACAGCTCTGGAAAGTTTCGGTTGAAGCCGAATGTACCGCCACCGTAACGATAAATGTAGACACTCTTGTCAATGCGATATAATGAGCGAAGATAAGGAAACAGCTTTAAATTGAAATACTGATCCTCGCTCATAAAACGGATATCAGGAGAATACAACTCTGTTTCTTGGAAGGCCTTATCTATCACGCTCTTGCGATATAGTTTGGCACATGCCGATGCAGGGAAATACCCATTGTTGAAGAACCCTATATAATACTTATCAAATAACTCTGGCTGAGCGATTACCTTGTTGAACGGCAGAGCATATCCCCTGTCAGCCTTAACCTGTTTGATAAAGCCCAATTTTTTGTCATACAAGCCCACCACCAAGTCAACGTTCTTGTCCAACAAAGTGTCCAAGAGTGTTTCAACTGCATCTGGCACCAGCATATCATCGCTATCCAGAAATGTCACAAACTCCCCCGTTGCAGCAAGGTATCCATCACGACGGGCAAAAGCTAGTCCTTCGTTCGGCTTATCAATGACTTTTACCCTACTATCGCGGGCTGCCCATTCCTTAGCCATCAGAGGGCTATTATCGGTTGAACCATCATTGACAATAATGATTTCCAGGTTATTGTAGGTCTGCGCACAGACCGAACGCATACAATCCTTGAAATACCGCTTCTGGTTATATAACGGAATCAAGACACTGACAAGGGGGCGATTTGACATTTCCATGTGATTGATATTATTTAAGAGGCTGGGGTTCAAGACAAACGGACCATCAGGCGAATGATGTGACGCCTGATTTTACGCTTCAACGAGCCGAAACGCTGTTGATTCACTTCACAGGCACTCTGGTACATTCCCTCGTAATCGTGATCGAGCAGATACTGTGTGCGGCGGTCAGGAGCTCCATGTTCGGTATAGTACTGCAGAAGCCTGGGCATCAGCTCCCGGTGTTCCATCTCGTCCCGGAAATAACTGATCACACCTTCCTTGTCCGCGACATTACAGAAGATCAAGCGAGAAGCATGGAAATACAGGCACGCGACATACTCGGCGAATAATGGTCCATAACCCTGCTCATAATTGAACTTGTCAAGCAATTTCAACCTCTTGTCCGAGGAATTGAATACCTGGGGAAAATACTTATTGAAGCCGAATGTTCCGCCGCCAAAACGGTAGATATAGACCGTCTCATCGATGCGATACATCGAGCGAAGGTAGGGAAACACTTTCAGATTAAAGTACTGGTCCTCGCCCATGAAGCGGATTTAGGGCGAATAGAGGTCGGTATCTTGATAGGCTTTGTCCAGAATACACTTGCGATACAGTTTAGCGCAGGCCGAAGCCGGGAACACGTCATTACGATAGAAACCCACATAATACTTGTCAAACAATTCAGGCTGCCGGACTACTTGGTTAACAGGGAATGTATATGCCTTGTCAGCCTTACGGCGCTTGTAGAATCCGAGTTTCTTGTCATAATAACCCAGCACAAGGTCCACATCCTTCTCTACAATAGCAGTCACCATTGTCTCGATGGCATGAGGTGTCAACATATCATCACTGTCAAGAAAAGACACAAATTCACCCGTTGCAGCCAACAAACCGTCGCGGCGCGCATAGGCAAGTCCCTCGTTCTGCTTGTCAATAACCCTGACGCGGTTGTCACGAGCAGCCCAGTCCTTGGCCATCTGGGGGCCACGATCAGAGGATCCATCATTCACGATAATGATTTCCAGGTTCTTGTAGGTCTGCCGCTCAACAGATTGCATGCAAGCCTTGAAATAATGCTCCTGATTGTATAACGGGATCAGGATACTCACTTTGGGATTATTTATTTCGCTCATTTTAACGAAGTGTGTACTTTATGATAATTCATCTTTCATGCCACATATTTCACTCCAGCCATAGCGTGTTGAGTTGCAGAAAAGCCAATCATTGTCATTCAAATCTATATTGCCTATTTGGACAGTTTCAACACTCTAGCCAATTGATTAGAAATTGGTGAGAGAAAACGAGCTCCTATGTAGGTCACCAGAATCCATACTATCAATATCAAAGCCGGATTCTTCAATGGCTGATAAAGCTCACTAAACATCATGGCTCCAACAAACCCCTGAAGGAACCACATCATCATCAGCTCATTGCCCAAAGAGGAAAAGAACGCTGAAACGGGTCGAGGCCACTCGATATTCACTACCGTGAATACAACAAATATCGCAAAAAAAGGATTCAACGCAGCAGAATGAATCTGGCCACGCAATAAATACACGACAATGAAAATGGCAAGCACAAGCCAACTCTTGCCCTCAAAGCATTTTAACTTCAATGACTTGCCTCGCAAGGTCAATCTAGCCAGAATAGCACCGATAATCAATCCAAATAAAGTTTGGGCTAAAAGCACTAAATGGTATATTGAATAATGAGAATTAAAGAACGAGACAAAATAACGGCTTATCAGCCAAGTTGACCCTAGATATATGACCGAACCCGCCACAAACGAGACCACATCACCATAGCGATCTATCAACTTGAAAATCCACTTGGCCGAGAAAGTCATCAACACATACGGCAACAGAAACCATGTGAAATTGCAGTAATCCCAGCGCCATCCAGTAAAATTAGTGATAAGACTAAACCATGAATAAGAAAAACGACCGGGATATAACAAAGAGCCCAATAGAACAGGAAAAATGAAAAGCACAAGCCACAATGACAAGTATAGTCTCAGTGTCCGTCTAATCAGATATCTCCAGTTCAGCCGATTATTGCGGTAAACAAGATACAAGCCATAACCACTAATGATCAAGCAATAATTAATCATGTGCGATGCATTGGTCAACATAGTAAAATACCTATTGTTGACTGCATCGTTTCCTGCAACCCAGGACAAATGACATAGCATCATGAACAAAATTCCGATGCCCTTAATAATCGCTGAATGTTCTCGAGACATAGGGGAAAAGTTCCTTCTTAAGAGATAAGTTTACTGATGTATTCTCAGTATTATGCCACTCGCTTCACAATCCAATCAACAACGCTCTTGATACCCCATGAGGCAAAGAACGTCAAAATGATAGTCCAGAGAACGACCAGATTGATGTCACTAAATACTGTGATTGCAGGCTGATAGAACCACCTGACGGCAACGGTAAAGAATAACGCATGGAAAAACCACATATAGACACTGACCTCGCCCACTTTAGAGAGAATCGCCCTGAAGTAACGCCACTCAAATTTGCTGAACAAGATGACGATAGCCGCAATCATCATCGGCGCATAGAAAAAGTCGAACTGGAATGGGATATTAATTGGAGTGAAATAATAGTGAAGGGCCAATGAAACGACCATCAAAACTGCACACAGCACGATTACCCAGAGCTGCGGAATTCGCCCTATTTCAATTCGTTCAAAATAGCCCTCGTGGGCAAATAGATATCCCAGAACCGTGGTCGGCATCATACTCAAACTAAAGAATAAGGCCATAATGGGTTTGTTGTCAGCAAACGCTGCCACATCGAAACCAATCAATGACAGAAGACGAGGAATCTCATGGACAAACACTGACAACAACACCGTAATAACTACAGTAATCATCGTATTGCGCACGGGTCTGCGGTCAATGAACCTAGAGACAAAAGGCATAACCATCATGGCAAAGATAAAGAAATAGACAAACCAACTGTAATAGTTGAAATGAGAATCAATGCCAAAGAGGTTATAAAGCAGTACGGTTATATCGGTTTGCAACACTTCTTTGTAACAGAATGGCAACGTGAATACAAACAGAATAGTCCAGAAAGAGATGAGCAATCTCTTGATGTGCTGCCATCCGTATCGCAGGTCCTTGGTCTTAGAAAAGAAATAGCCATATCCTACCATGAAACAGAACATTCCGACACAGATTTTGAACATGCCGCTGATTCCTCCAAAAATCGAGTGGTTATAGTCCAAGGGCGCGTCATAACCAGTCCCGCCATAGCAGTGCAACAGCATCATGAAAATGATGGCAAGCCCCTTGACAATGCTCGTCATGCCTTTGTCAAAACGTACATGCTTGACAGTTAATTCTTTCATTTCGGTGCTCTGTTACTTATAGTTTTCCCTTTACGCCCATGAGGTAGTCGATTGCGCTCCTGAGCAGCCATGCGGCTAAGAACAGCACAACGATTGTCCACATGACGACAAGGTTGATATCGTTGAAAATAGTAATCACGGGCTGGTAAACAGTTCGCACTATCGGCGTGTGAACCAATGCCTGCAAGAACCACATGTACATGCTGGCCCAACCCAACTTGACCATTACCTTTCTCAAATATTTGAATTCGAAGCGACTGAACAACACAGCAATGGCGCCGATTGCCACAGGAGCATAGAAGAGCTCAAATACGATTCCGAAGCCCACACGCAGAATGCTATCCAGGTAGATCATGACACACAGTGCCACAACGGATGCAAAAAGCACTAATGGCTTTGACAAATGATCGATGCGTATCTTCTCATAATAATGCTCATGAGCAAACAAGTATCCCAGCAGTATAATCGGTGTCAGCGTCAAACAATTGAACACCAAGAAATGGAGTTGTTTTTCTAGATGAGGTAATATTACAAAATGGGCAAACACTTCGGCTAAATAAGCCGCTATAACTAAAATAGCAGTATTGCGAAGAGGTTTCTTGTCAATGAAACGCGCAAAGACGGGCATCACCATCATCGCATAGATAAAGACATAGATAAACCAGTTGTAATAGTAAAACTTGACATCAAGTCCCAAGAGAGTATAGAGCATCATTTTCCATCCAGACGAAAAGAACTCATGGTAACAAGTCGGCAAGATGAATACAAAAAAGATTGTCAAATAAGGTATCATCAATTTCTTGATATGGTTCCATCCATACTTCAAGTCTTTAGTCTTGGAAAAAGCATACCCAAAACCGATCATAAAGGCATACATACCCACACAGATGTTGAAGCCAGCATGAGCCGGAATGTTGGCATACTCAAAACTCAGCGGCACGTCATATTTGTATTGACTATAGCCGTGGAGAATCAACATGAAGATAATCGCAAAGCCCTTGACGATGCTAGACATATCCCTGTCGAATCTGACATATTTTTTCATACCTAAAGAGAAAAAAGAAACCTATAAATATCTCACCAGCAAAACGGCTACCTCCACCAGTACAAATCAAAGCCTCTGAAGCCAGTCGTTCCAAAGTAATAGATAAATAACATATAGAATGTAAATCCCGTATAGAAGAAGAAAACCAAAGCAGTCTTGCGATCCTGATCCGGCCACAAATTCATTCGCAACAACGGATAAGCAAAGACCATCGGATAGAGGAACCAAGACAGATAAGCAAATCGATTGGAATAGGCTGCACGGATCACCATGATCCAGAATGCATTGCA
>JAFTFA010000054.1 GCA_017449785.1 Muribaculaceae bacterium
TGTGCTGGACGACGAGTTACCGTCTTGCAGAGTGCTGCTATCTACCCGGGGATGTGACTACACGATGCGCGCCGGTGACCTTGTGGCCTGGCAGGCCGACTTGAGAGAAGTCGGCAACATGGGCAATCCGGGAGAGATGGACTACAAGGCCTACCTTATCCATCAGGGCATCCGCTACCAGCAGCACCTCCCCGTGGGTCAGATCAAGCGCGTGGATCACTCCCCGACGTTCAAGACCCGCATGGCAGAAGTCCGGCGTGGCCTCAGGCTGGGAGTGTTCCAGTCGCGCCTGTCAGTCGGGGCACAGCAATTTGTGGCGGCCTTGCTGCTGGGCGACAGCCGCATCATTGACAAAACGACGCGACAAGAATTCTCGGCAGCCGGCATTGCCCACGTCCTTGCTCTAAGCGGCCTGCATGTGGGATTTATCGCCCTCATCATCTGGTGGTTGCTATTTCCGCTGGACTACATGCGGCTCAAGAAATTGCGCCTAGTCATCACCCTCGTGGCGATTGCCGCCTTTGCCATCCTCACAGGACTATCGCCCAGTGTAATACGCGCCACTGTGATGATAGGCATGGTGTTTGCCTCGTTCATCTTCTATCGCAGGTCGATGTCGATGAATGCCTTGGCACTGGCTGCGCTCATGATCCTGGTGTTTTCACCGTCATCGATCTATAGCGTTGGTTTCCAGCTCAGTTTCGTCACCGTTGGGGCCGTCTTGATGTTTGCCCGACTGCCCGAATCCCTCACCAGCCGTCACAAGTGGTTGAACGCGATCGCCTCAACGGCTTTCACCTCGCTGGTAGCGATGCTGGCGACCGTGGCGCTGAGCGCCCATTACTTCCACACCGTCTCGCTGATGTCGGTGGTGTCTAACCTGCTTGTCTTGCCCGTATTGCCGTTATTCATGGTTATGGGAGCGCTGTTCCTTCTCGTCACGTCGGCGGGGATGCACTGGCCGCTTCTGGACAGCGCGCTCGACGCTACCTATGGCTACATCCGCTGGGTGGTCACCGCGGTCAACAGTCTGCCTTTATCCCACGTGACGGGCGTCTATGTGAGCACCTTCGGCGTGATAGCCTACTTTGTGATCATGGCGCTGGTCGTGATATGGATCTACCGGCGCAGCTACCGCTACCTGCTGTGGGCGGGTTGTGTGCTGGCTCTGTTGCTTGCCCACTCGTTGTGGATCGAGGCCCGCACTCCCCGGCAAGGGGTCGTCATCTTCAACGCTTTCACCTCAACGCCCGTCCTCTATCATGAAGGCGACAGGGCCTGGGTGTGGGTGCCCGACGAGGAGGATACCGACTCCGCCACCTTCTCCCGCTACTATGCCGGTTTCCTTGCACGCCATGGCATTGACGAGCTGCAGTTTGTCTCGGGTGGCGACTCGTTGAGAACCGATCATGTGCTGATCAAGCCGGACCATGCCGTCCTGATGGGTCGCCGCATCCTTGCCGTGGGCAGCGGACGCTGGAAACACATGACCACCGACCAGCGGCTCCGGGTGGACGACATCATCGTCACCAAGCGCTACCACGGTACCGCCGCCAAGTTACAGGAACTCTACCGGTTTGACCGCCTTGTCGTCTCGGGGGCACTGCAGGACAAGGCAACACTGCTCCACGAGTGTGACAGCCTGGAGATACCCGTCCACGACCTCGCCACTCATGGAGCCCTCGTCATGACAGAACAAGCCCCTACCCGGCCTCGCTGACAGGTGCCGCCACGCATCACCAGTAAGGATGTGTGTAATAATAGTCCAAAAAAGCACAAAAAATGTTACCTCGATAGCGGCATTTATTGGCTGGGCGGCGAAAAATCACTAAGTTTGCACTCTCAAAACGACAAGAACACCAACATTTACTATTAATATATATGAGAAAAATATTCTTGAGAATATCACTGGCCTGCATGGCGGCTCTGCTGTTGACCGCATGCAGCAGCGAGGATTCCACCTACCAGTACAAGACCCAATACCTGCCCGTGCAACTCCCGGGCAGCGAGAAGTGGAGCATCCTGGACGTGAACAGCGGTGAACTGGTGGTCAAGGACGCGTTTGACCAGGCACCGTCGCCCATTGTTGCCAACATGTTCTACGTCAGGAACAGCGAGGGCAGCTACGACTACTATAACGTGAGCGACCCGACGACTCCCGTTGCAGGTCACTTCGGCAGCGTGACGGCGTTCAGCGACGACGGCGTGGCCGTGTGCAGCCGCGTGGGCGGCGCGCTGACGGTTATCGACAGCAAGGGCAACGTCGTCAAGGAGTTACCCAAAGACGTGTCGCAATGCTCCATGTTCTCCCGCGGCATGGCATCATTCCAGAACGACGATGGCTCGTGGGGATACATCAACGTCAGTGGTGACACGATCATCCCGGCCACCTATAGCAGCGCCAACCTGTTCCTGTATAACGACTATGCCATGGTTGTGGACAACAACCAGCCCAATGACTCGGTGGTCAACTTCTCGGTCATCGACAAGCATGGCAAGGTGATGTTCAGCGCCAGCACTGCCGAGTATCAGCCCCTGCAGCCCTATTTCATCAATGGCGTGCTGCCCGTGGTGAAAGGCGACACGCTGGTGTGCCTTAACCAGGACGGCAAGGAAGTCGCCAATCCCGTTGACGACAAGGAGAAGATCGAGAAGGCCGGTTATACCGACTATTCCCGCACTCCCAGCGGCGATTACGTCGTCATGAAGAACGGCAAGACCGGCATGGTCGATAAAACGGGCAAACAGCTCATCCCCATCAAGCACGACAACCTCATCGACATCAACGGTGAGCGACTGATAGCCGTCGATGGCAACAGCTACAGCATCGTGGACCGCAACGGACAGCCCGTCGGCAACGTCAAGTTCAGCAATGTCCACGTGAGCGAGGACAACCCCTACGCCACGCGCGGATTCATCGACACCGACCTGGCCGCTGCCGCACTGATGATGATGTTTGACGAGACCAGCTGCTGTGGTGCCGACGCATCAACGACGCTCATGGACATGAACAGCCTGGTGAGCACCGACGCCCGCATGTATGCCGGCAGCAACACGCTCATGCTGCCCCAGGGCCCCTACATGGTCCAATATGTGTTTGACCGCGAGGTGGCTACTGCCAACGCCGACAGCACGGCGGCCAGCTTCAACTATGGGGCACAGGTCAACCGTGTTATCCTGTCCCTCAACCTGAACCACTGCCCGGCCAATACCGAACCCGCCATTGTCAACAAGGTAGAGAGCCGACTGGGCACCAAGGGATTTGTCCTGGCCCGGGACGGCATCTTCTGCAGCGATCACCTGTCAGCATTGACGCTGGGATATGAGAACGGCATCCTCAGGGCCATTTACTACATGCACTTCAACGAATCGGTACCTCAACCCAAGAAGAAGAGAAGCTAACAAGTAAATAGCCGCCTCACAACTAACAACTTACAACTTAAAACTTACAACTAACAACTTAAAACTCAAACTAAACATATGTACTACGTACAAAAGACTCTCGAAATTTCGTCAGCCCACATGCTGTTCCTTGACCACAACAGCAAGTGTGAGAACCTGCATGGCCACAACTGGATCGTGAATGTATATTGCAAGGCCAAGGAGCTGGACGACAACGGCATGGTGACCGACTTCACCACCATCAAGGAGATAGTACACGGCAAACTCGACCACCGCAACTTGAACGAGGTGCTGGACTTCAACCCCACAGCCGAGAACATTGCCCACTGGATTGTCGAGACCGTCCCCAACTGCTACCGCGCCGACGTGCGTGAGAGCGCCAACAATCTGGCCATCTACGTCAAGGACGAGGACAACGATGTGGAAGATTAACGAGATCTTCCAGTCCCTGCAAGGCGAGGGTTACAACACGGGCACCGCCAGCGTATTCATCAGGCTGAGCGGATGCAACTAGCGTTGTGCCTTCTGCGACACGCGGCACGAGCAGGGCACGATGATGTCACTGCCCGAGATTGTCGAGCAGGTGATGCAATACCCCAAGGCTCCGCTCATCGTCCTCACGGGCGGTGAGCCGTCGTTGTGGATCGACGACGACTTTGTGGCAGGGCTCAAGCAGATGACCGGCAAGCGCATTGCCATTGAGACCAACGGCACCCATCCCCTGCCCCACGGCATCGACTGGGTGACGCTCTCTCCCAAGACGGGTATCGGCAACAGCGGTGACGCTCCAGTGGTACTCACACGCTGCGATGAATTGAAGGTGGTGTACCTGGGGCAAGACTTGTCCCAATATGATGGAATAGAAGCCTGCCACCGCTACTTGCAGCCGTGCTGGGTGCCCGACGGGGAACAATGCCGGCGCAATATGCTGACTGCGGTCCAGGCCGTACTGGATAATCCCCAGTGGCGGCTCTCGCTGCAGACCCACCGCATCCTGGGCATCCAGTAGCCTTCACTCTCACGCATCACAACGACCTCATTCTCACAACAATAATCGAGTAGGTCGGGAAACGAAAGTTTTCTGACCTACTTTCGTTTCCTTTCCTCTCACACCACCGTACGTGCCGTTCGGCATACGGCGGTTCATAAGTGTGCGTGCAGTTTCTCGTAGTATTCCAGTAACGTGGGATAA
>JAFTFA010000002.1 GCA_017449785.1 Muribaculaceae bacterium
CTCGTGGTCATGGCAGTGCTGGGGCTGCTCGACATCAGGCCCATCACGCTGGCACTCAACGCCACGCTGCTGCACAGCTGGTCGCTCACCCACTCGATCTATTTCTCGTGCAACAAGTTCTCATGGTTCCTGAGCACACTGCTGTTCTGCTACCTGTGTTATCCCCTGCTGGCCAAGTGGTTCTCTCCCCTGCCCCTGCGGGTCAGGTGCCTGTTCATCGGCGTGGCAGTGGTCATCGACATCCTGCTGCTTGCAGGCACGGGCGACTATGGCCGCACGGCCCTGTACGTCTTCCCGCCCGTGCGCCTCATTGACTTTGTCATCGGCATGACGCTGGCCGACGCCTGCCGCGATCCAGGCCTGTCCCGCCTGCTGGGCAAGAGCGAGAACGGCACCGATGCCGATCTTGTTGGCCTGGCCCTGCTGTCGGCTATGGTGATGACCTTCCGCAGCAATCCGTCGGTGTTGCCCTGGAGCGATGCCGTGCTGTGGTGGATTCCCGTCGGCGCGATATTGATGTCCTGTGTTCTTTATGACAAGCGCGAGGGAGTTATCGGCAAGGTCTTGTCATCCAGACCATTCCAGTGGCTGGGCAACATCAGTTTCGAGATCTTCATGCTGCAAGGGCTCGCCGCCCTGGCCTACAACTACGGCATCGCGCCCTTGCTGGCCCACATGGGGGTAAACGACCTCTATGACATGGTCAACAACGACCTGATGCGCGGCCAGGGACCGGGCTTGATCGTGTGGTTTATCCTGCCCATCGACATATTCATGGCATGGGCGGTCAATCGCTTGTTCACACGGCCCATTTCACGCCTGCTGCGCCGCTAGTGACGCCGCACCGGCTCCTTTATCGGCACCCACAATGCAACCGGTCATCATGCAATCGGTTGCATTATTTTTTTGAGGAATGAATACATTATTTAAAATAAAAATGGCGGATAAAGTGTTATTTTTGTAGATGCTTAACGCAATAATGGCAGAGATTATCACATAACATTAAAAATAACACTAAAAATAAGACTATGAAGATGAAAACTAAACCGGACTTGAGTTTCAACCAGCTGTGGAACATCAGCTTTGGATTCTTTGGTGTGCAGATCGCCTATGCGCTGCAGAGTGCCAACATCAGCCGCATCTTTGCGACACTGGGTGCCGATCCCCACAACCTGAGTTACTTCTGGATCCTGCCGCCGTTGATGGGCATGGTCGTGCAACCGCTGGTGGGCTACTTCAGCGACAAGACGTGGCTTGGCCGCTGGGGTCGCCGCATCCCCTACCTGCTGATCGGCGCTTTTGCCGCCATCATCGTCATGTGCCTGCTGCCCAATGCGGGTTCCTTCGGCCTGACGATTGCCGGCGCCATGACCTTCGGCCTGATTGCCTTGATGTTCCTCGACACGAGCATCAACATGGCGATGCAGCCCTTCAAGATGATGGTGGGCGACATGGTCAATGAGAAACAGAAGGCCAAGGCCTACTCGATCCAGTCCTTCCTGTGCAACGCGGGCTCACTGGTGGGCTATATCTTCCCGTTCCTGTTCACTGCTATCGGTATCGCCAATGTGGCCCCCGAGGGCGTCGTGCCTGACAGCGTGAAGTGGTCCTTCTATGTGGGCGCGGCTATCCTCATCCTGTGCGTGATCTACACCATCAGCCATGTGAAGGAATATACCCCACAGGAGATGGCCGACTTCAATGCAGCCGCCAATGCCGACGGCCAGGAAACCGCCACGGCCACCGAGATGAGCCCCGAGCAGAAGAAGCATGCCCTGCGCGTCTTCTTTGAGGTGGGTCTCGTCCAGTTCTTCTGCTGGGCCGCCTTCATGTACATGTGGACCTATACCAACGGCACCATCGCCGACACCGTGTGGGGAACCACCGATGCCGCTAGCGAGGGCTATCAGCTCGCCGGCAACTGGGTGGGCATCCTGTTTGCCGTCCAGGCCATCGGCAGTGTGCTGTGGGCCGTCGTGCTGCCGCAATTCAAGAATATCAAGGTGGCCTATGCCCTGAGCCTTGTCATCGGCGGCATCGGCTTTGCCATGGTACCCTATATCCACAACCAGTACATGCTGTTTGTCCCCTACTTCCTCATCGGCTTCGCCTGGGCAGCCATGCTGGCCATGCCGTTCACGATGGTGACCAACGCCTTTGAGGGCAGCAGCCGCATGGGCACCGCACTGGGCCTGTTCAACTGCACCATCTGCATCCCGCAGATCGTTGCCGCCGCCCTGGGTGGCGTGTTGTTGGCAGCGATGGGCAGCGTGCAGGGCAACATGCTCCTGCTGGCAGGCATCCTGCTCGTGGTGGGTGCCGCCTGTGTATTCATCATCGAGGACAAGAAGCACAAGAACTGATCATGGTTTCTTGCTGAAAACTTAAAAACTGAATGCTTAAAACTTAAAACTGAATAAAATGAAAGTTAGATTCAACATCGAGTACGGCACCGTGTACGGTGAGAACCTGGTACTCAATATCGTGGACAGCGCCAGCGGCGAGACCGTTGCCAATCATGCCATGAAGCCCGCCAGCGACAAGGCGTGGAAGTGTGACCTGGACGTTCCTGCCAAGGCCGGACACATCGACTACTATTACAGCGTGGAGCGCGACGGCAAGCCGACGCGCCACGAGTGGACCGTCATTCCCCACCGTCTGGACCTGAATGCCGCCAAAGCGACCCGCTATATCACCTACGACCACTGGAACGATATGCCCGACGACAGCTATCTGTACAGTTCTGCCTTTACCGACTGTGTCGCCCTGCGCAAGCCGCAGCCGTGCGCCAAGAGCCGCTATGCCACCATCATCCAGTTGAAGGTGAGGGCACCGCAGCTGCGCACCGGCGAGACGCTGGCCGTGGTGGGCAATGAGCCCGTGCTGGGCGACTGGGACGAGACCAAGGCGCTGAAGATGACCGAGCACAACCACAACGAGTGGGTCATCTCGATGGACGGCAGCACATTCAAGAAGGCGTTTGTCGAGTTCAAGTTCGTCATCATGGGCGGCAAGGGCAAGCCGGTCATCTGGGAAACCGGTGACAACCGCACGGTGTTACTGCCCGTGCTTAAGGAGGGCGAGCACATCGTCTATGAGCTGCAACAGGCCTATTTCCCGCTCTATCCCGCCAAGCTGGCCGGCACCGTCGTGCCCATCTTCTCGCTCAGGAGTGAAGGGAGCTACGGCGTGGGCGACTTCGGTGACCTCAAGCTCATGGTGGACTGGATAGCCAGCACGGGACAACGTGCCCTGCAGGTGCTGCCCATCAACGACACCACCATCACCCACTCGTGGACCGACAGCTACCCCTACAACAGCATCAGCATCTATGCCCTGCACCCGCAGTACATGGACCTGCGACAGCTGCCCAAACTCGCCGACAAGAAGCGTGCCGCCGAGTTTGAGAAACTGCGCAAGGAACTGAATGCCCTGCCACAGATCGACTATGAGCGCGTGAACAACGCCAAGCGCAAGTACATGAAGGCATTGTTCGACCAGGAGGGAGCCCAGGTGCTCAAGAGTGACGATTTCAAGGCCTTCTTCGCCGCCAACCAGGACTGGCTGGTGCCCTACGCAGCCTTCAGCCACTACCGTGACCTGTATGGTACGGCCACCTTCTCCAAGTGGCCCGACCACCACATCTTCACCGATGAGGAGCGCGCCGCGATGTCCAATCCACGCACCAAGGCCTTCAAGGAGGCCGCCCTGTGGTACTATGTACAATACTATCTGGACAAGCAGATGCGCGCCGCCCACGAGTATGCCCAGAGCAAGCACGTCATCCTCAAGGGCGACATCCCCATCGGCATCAGCCGCGACAGCGTTGAGGCCTGGGTCGAGCCCAAGTACTTCAACCTCAACGGCCAGGCCGGTGCTCCGCCCGATGCCTTCTCGACCAATGGCCAGAACTGGGGCTTCCCGACCTACAACTGGGACGTGATGCTGGCCGACGGCTGCCAGTGGTGGGTGAAGCGCTTCCGCAAGATGGCACAATACTTTGACGCCTATCGCATCGACCACGTGCTGGGCTTCTTCCGCATCTGGGAAATCCCCATCAACGCCGTCCACGGCCTGCTGGGACAGTTCTCGCCCTCGCAGGGCATGAGCGCCGACGAGATTCGCAGTTATGGCCTGAACTTCCAGGAGGAATTGATGACCCAACCGTTCATTGCCGACTGGGTGCTGGACCGCATCTTCGGCAAACTGGCCGACACGGTGCGCGAGAAGTATGTCGAGCGCGTGCATGACGACATCTACCGCATGAAGCCCGAGTATGACACGCAGCGCAAGGTCGAGGCGGCCTTCCAGGGCAAGGAGAGCGACGAGGACATCTGGCTGCGCGACGGCCTGTATGCCCTGATCAGCGACGTGCTGTTTGTGCGCGACCGCAAGAATCCCGCCCTGTACCACCCGCGCATCTCCGTGCAGTTCGACTTCATCTACGAGGCACTCTATGACAACGACAAGGCTGCCTTCAACAAACTGTATAACGAGTACTTCTACCACCGCAACAACGACTTCTGGTACCACGAGGCGATGAAGAAGCTGCCCAAGCTCGTCCAGGCCACCCGCATGCTCGTGTGTGCCGAGGACCTGGGCATGGTGCCCGACTGCGTGGCATGGGTGATGAACGAGTTGCGCATCCTGAGCCTCGAGATCCAGTCGATGCCCAAGGACAACCACATCAAGTTCGGCAACCTGAACAACAATCCCTACGGCAGCGTGGCCACCATCTCGACCCACGACATGCCCACGATGAGGCAATGGTGGGACGAGGACTGGGAGCGCACCCAGGACTACTACAACACGACGTTGTGGCACAGCGATGCCGCACCCCATCCGCTGCCCGGCTGGCTTGCCGACGACATCGTGCGGGCCCACTTGAGCTGCCCGTCGATGCTGTGCCTGCTCTCGTTGCAGGACTGGCTGGCCATCGATGAGAAGATGCGCCTGGAGGATGCCGATGCCGAGCGCATCAACATCCCGGCCAATCCCCGCCACTACTGGCGCTACCGCATGCACCTGTCCATCGAGCAGCTGATGAAGTCGGCCAGCTTCAACCATCACGTCAAGGATCTCATTTCACAAAGCGGCCGTCAATCATGAGAAGATTCATCCAACTGATAGCAATCATCATGGCATTAGCGACCGGACAGAACGCCAACGCCCGCACCGGGGTGACCTACACCCCGGGCGAGTGTGCCTTCAGCGTCGAGACCAACCAGGACGCCCAGCAGGTGAGGTTGAGCATCTATGACCAGGGCATCGGCGGCAAGCCTGTCAAGACCGTGAACATGAAGCAGAGCAGCAGTGGCGACGGCCTGTTGTGGCAGGCCGAGGTCAAGGGCGACTTGAACGGCAAGTTCTACACGTTCGACGTGAAGTATAACGGCAAGTTCCGCGGCGAGACCCCGGGCATCTGGGCCACTGCCGTCGGCGTGAACGGCAAGCGCGGGGCCATCATCGACATGGCGCAGACCGACCCGCAGGGCTGGGAGGCCGACGTGCGTCCCGACATCGCTGCCCGGGACCTCATCATCTATGAGCTGCACCACCGCGACTTCTCGATCGACAAGTCGAGCGGCATGGAGCACAAGGGCAAATTCCTCGCCCTGACCGAGCCGCGTGCCATCAACCATCTGAAGGACCTGGGCATCAATGCGGTACACATCCTGCCGTCGTTTGACTATGCATCGGTCGACGAGACCCGCCTGGCCGATAATAAGTATAACTGGGGTTATGACCCCGTGAACTACAACGTGCCCGAGGGCGGCTACTCTACCGACCCCTATAAGCCCGCCGTGCGCATCAACGAGTTCAAGCAGATGGTGCAGGCGTTGCACAAGGCCGGCATCAAGGTCATTCTGGACGTGGTGTATAACCACACCTGGGACATCGACGGGAGCAACTTCCAGCTCACCCGTCCCGACTATTACTACCGCAAGAACGCCGATGGCACCTACAGCAACGGCAGCGGTTGCGGCAACGAGACGGCCAGCGAGCGCGAGGGTATGCGCCGCTTCATGGTCGAGAGCGTGAAGTACTGGATCGACGAGTATCACATCGACGGCTTCCGCTTCGACTTGATGGGCGTTCACGACATCGAGACGATGAATGCCATCCGCGCTGCCGTTCCCCAGGACATCTTCATCTACGGTGAGGGCTGGAGTGCAGGCAGTTGTGCCTACTCTGGCGAACTGGCCATGAAGGCCAACACCAGCAAGATGCCCAGCATCGCCGCTTTCAGCGACGAGATGCGCGACGCCCTGCGTGGTCCGTGGGACAGCGACAGCAAGGCGGCCTTTCTGGGCCGTGTCAAGGGCAATGAGGAGAGCCTGAAGTTTGGCATCGTCGGGGCCATCGAGCATCCCGGCGTGAAATATGACCGGGTGAATTACAGCAAGGCTCCGTATGCCACCGAGCCGACCCAGATGATCGCCTATGTCAGCTGCCATGACGACATGTGCCTCGTGGACAGGCTCAAGGCGAGCATTCCCGGCATCGACACCGACGAAATCATCCGCCTGGACCTGCTGGCCCAGACCGTGGTGATGACTTCGCAGGGCGTGCCCTTCATGCTCAGCGGCGAGGAGATGCTGCGCGACAAGAAGGGTGTGCACAACAGCTTCGAGAGCCCCGACGAGGTCAATCATCTGGACTGGGGCAACCTGGAGCGCTACCCCCAGGTGATGGCCTACTACAAGAACCTGATTGCCATGCGCAAGGCTCATCCCGCTTTCCACATGGGCAGTGCCGACATGGTGCGCCGCAACCTGGAATTCCTTCCCAACAAGCTATGTCTTGTGGCCTATCACATCAACGGCCGCCAGGTGCCCGGCGAGACCTGGGGTGACATCTATGTGGCCTTCAACGCCCAAAAGCGCCCCGTCAGCATCGACGTCCCCAACGGCAAATACAAAATCGTCTGCTACAAGACCGAATGCAAGCCCGAGAACGGCATCCATCTCGAGGTGACCAAGGGTAAAGTCACCGTTCCCGCCCAGAGCGCATTGATCTTCCATAACTAGAAGAACGGATAAAACGGATATAACGGAGGGAACGGATTTTTATGGAAGAGAGGAAACTGCCACACATTATCCATTATGATGATGGGACAGCAAGTGTGTTGCGCCGCAAGACGATGTACACCCAACTGCGGTTCTACCAGCGTAGTGATGTGCTCTACCAGTTGACGCAGTTGTTTTGCCAGCGCTTCCTGAAGCATTATGGCGACCGCACGGTGGACCAGATGGTGCAAGCCGCCCGCAGCACCAAGCAGAACATCGTCGAGGGCAGCAGTGACGGGCAGACGTCAATGGAAACTGAGCTGAAGCTGCTGGGCGTCGCCCGTGGCAGCAACCAAGAGTTGCTCGAAGATTATCAGGACTACATCAAGCGCAAAGGCTACGCTGAATGGTATGGCCAGCATCCCCGCTTCAAAGCCATGCACGACTTCTGTCGCAAGCACAGCAACTATGAGGACTATCGTGAACTACTGCCGAGGATGAACGATGAGGAGATGGCCAACATGGCCATCTGCCTGTGCCATCAAGTGGATGCGGCACTCAACAAGTATATCGAGCGCAAGGACCGCGAGTTCACGACCGAGGGCGGCATCCGTGAGCGCATGACGGCCGCACGCCTCGATCAACGCGCCACTCAGCAGGAGATCATCGAGCGACAAGCGCGAGAGATCGCCGTCCTCAAGCAGGAGATCGCCCGGTTGAGAGCCCTGCTGGACGAGAAAAACAGGACGTGACGGAGAGCGACGGATAAAACGGATAAAACGGAGGGAACGGGCGACACCTCCGTTTTATCCGTTTTATCCGTTATATCCGTTATATCCGTTTCCTCCGTTTTATCCGTTATCCGCTGGCTAGAACTGGTTCTCGACGATCTCGGTGAGGACATCGGTCAGTGAGAGACCGGCGGCGCGCACTTGCTGCGGGATGAAGCTGGTGGCCGTCATGCCAGGGGTCGTGTTGATCTCCAGCAGGTTGATGTGGTCACTGCCGTCGGGATTCTTGGTGATGATGTAGTCGATGCGGATGATGCCGTTGCAATGCAGGATGTCGTAGATGCGGGACGTCTCGGCCTGCAGGGCGGCAGTCAGCTCGTCGCTGATGCGGGCAGGTGTGATTTCATCGACCTGGCCGTTGTACTTGGCATCATAGTCAAAGAACTCGTTGTCGGTCACGACCTCGGTGACGGGAAAGACGACCGATTTCTCCTTGGTCTTGTAGCAGCCCACGGTGACCTCGGTACCATCGAGGAAGCGCTCGATCATCACATTGTCACACTGCTTGAATGCAAACTCCATGGCATCGTCCAGCTGGTCACAGCTTTTAACCTTGGTAACACCGAAGCTCGACCCGTCGGCCGTGGGCTTGACAAAGCAGGGCATGCCCAGGTAGGCCTCGACCTTCTCGGCCGTCCATCCGTGAGCCACACCGCGGCGCACCTGGATGCTGTCGGGCACCGAGCAGCCGAAAGCCTTCAGGTAGTTGTTCAACGCAAACTTGTGGAACGTCAATGCCTCGACCAGCACGTTGCACGTCGAGTATGGCAGGTTGATGAGGTCAAAGTAGCCCTGCAACACACCATTCTCGCCAGGCGTGCCGTGGATGGTGATGTAAGCGTAGTCAAAGCGGATTCTCGTCCCGTCCTTCTCAAATGAGAAGTCATTCTTGTCGATGACCGGCTGGGTGCCGTCGGGCAGGTTGACATGCCAGTCATCCCTCCTGATCATCACAATATAAACGTCATAACGGTCATGGTCAAAGGCCGAATTCAGGCCCTCGGCCGAACGCAGTGAAACCTCATATTCAGAGGAGTCGCCACCACACACGATGGCTATAGTTCTCTTGGTTGAATTCATTGTATTATCACGCACATTAATTTTCGGGTGCAAAATTAGAAAAAAAGCGGTTATTTTTGTACTTTTGCCACAAATAAAACGCTAGAACAATGGACAGCAAGGAACTTTACGCAATCTATCAGCAACATCCAGTCATCACCACCGACAGCCGTGAGTGCCCCGAGGGCAGCATCTTCATCGCCCTGAAGGGCGAGTCGTATGACGGCAACCAGTTTGCCGCCCAGGCTCTTGACAAGGGCTGCGCCGTGGCCGTGGTGAGCGATGAGCAGGTCTATAACAATTACCACGGGGACAAGCAGATGATCTTCGTGCCCGACACGCTCCAGGCCTTCAAGGACATGGCCCGCGAGCACCGCCGCCGCTTTGACATTCCCGTTATCGGCATCACTGGCACCAATGGCAAGACGACGACCAAGGAGCTCGTGCGTGCCGTGCTCACCGAGCGCTATGACGGGATGGCGACCGAGGGCAATTACAACAACGACGTGGGCGTCCCCAAGACGCTGTTCCGCCTGAATGTCATGGACGAGATTGCCGTTGTCGAAATGGGGGCCAGCCACCCCGGCGACATCAAGACGCTCGCCGAGACCGCCGAGCCCACCTGCGGCCTGATCACCAATGTGGGCAAGGCTCACCTGCAGGGCTTCGGGTCGCTAGAAGGTGTCATCAGCACCAAGGGTGAGCTCTATGACTACTTGAAGACCCGAGAAGACAGTGTCATCTTTATCAACGCCGACAACGAGTACCTGATGGGAATCCTGCCCCACGAGGTCAAAGCGGAGTTCTATACCCAGGACGAGAACAAAGCCGACGCACAGGTGTATGGCCAGATGATTGCCTGCGACCCGTTCCTGAGACTGCGGTGGCGGGAGCATGACGGTGACTGGCACGATGTGACGACCCACCTCATCGGCAGTTATAACCTGGACAATGTGCTGGCGGCTGTGACCGTGGGCTTGCACTTTGAAATCACCCCCGAACAGATCTGCCATGCAATTGAGAGCTATGTGCCGTCCAACAACCGCTCGCAGCTCACCGAGACGCCTTACAACCACCTCATCGTGGATGCCTATAATGCCAACCCCACCTCCATGGCCGCCGCGCTCGACAACTTCTGCGTGATGGATGTGTCACCCAAGATGGCCATCCTGGGCGAGATGCGCGAGCTGGGCGCCAGCAGCCGCGAGGAGCATGAGCGCATGGTGGAACGATTGAAGGGCTGCCCATTTGACGAGGTGTGGCTCGTGGGCGACGAGTTCAAGGACATCGACTGCGGCGACTTCCGCAAGTTTGACGACGTGGAGCAGGTCAAGGCCGCCATCGCCGACTGCCGCCCCGAGGGCCGCTACATTCTCATCAAGGGTTCCAACGGCAACCGCCTGTTCCAGTTGCCCGCATTGCTCTAGTCCCCATCACCGGTTGACACTTAAAATCGAGTAGGTCGGGAAACGAAAGTTTTCTGACCTACTTTCGTTTCCTTTCCTCTCACACCACCGTACGTGCCGTTCGGCATACGGCGGTTCATAAGTGTGCGTGCAGTTTCTCGTAGTATTCCAGTAACGTGGGATA
>JAFTFA010000055.1 GCA_017449785.1 Muribaculaceae bacterium
ACCGCTTCGCCGCTCCAGCCGTAGCTGCCGAATGCAGCGCCTTTTTTCTTCTTGAGCTTCAGACCCTTGATCATTTCCAGAATACCGGCGATGGCATAGCTGTAACCGTTATTGATAGTGGGGGAGCCCACAAGCACTGCGCGAGAGTGGAATACCTCGGTCAGGATGTCGTTCTTGTCGGTATGGGCGGCATTGTAAATCTTGACCGTCGTTGCGGGGGATTGCTCGCGGATGCCGTCGGCAATGGCTTGGGCCATCAGGCGGGTGCTCTGCCACATCGTGTCATAGACGATGGTCACTTGGTCCAGTTGGTAGGCATCGCTCCACTGCTGGTACTTCTCGATGATCAGACCAGGATTGTTGCGCCAGATGATACCATGGCTGGGGCAAATCATCTTCACAGGCAAGTTCATGCCCAGGATTTCTTTAAGTTTGCGGGCAACCAGCGGACTGAACGGGGCCAGAATGTTGGCATAGTATTTCTCTGCCTCTTGTAGCACCTCGTCCATGTTTACCATGTCGTCATAGAGCGACTCGGTGGCATAGTGCTGGCCGAAACCGTCGTTGCTGAACAGGATTTCCTCACCGCTCAGGTAGCAGAACATCGTGTCGGGCCAGTGCAGCATCGTGGCCTCGATAAAGGTCAACGTGGTGTCGCCCAGTTCCAGTTTGTCGCCGGTCTTGACATTAACAAAGTTCCAGTCCTGGTGATAGTGACCGCGGATGATAGCCTCGCCCTTGGCTGTGCAGTAGATGGGCGTGTCGGGTATTTCGCGCATCAGGTCAACGAGGGCACCGCTGTGGTCAATCTCGTTGTGGCACATGACAATATAGTCAATCTTGTTGAGGTCAATCTCCTTTTTCAAGTTGGTGATGAACTCACGGCTGTAGGGCAGCCATGCGGTGTCGATCAGCACGTTCTTCTGGTCACGGATCAAGTAGCTGTTGTAGCTCGACCCGCGGGTCGTTGACAATTCGTCACCGTGGAAATGCTTCAGTTCCCAGTCCACCTTTCCAACCCAAGTCACTCGGTCAGTTAATTTCTTACCCATTAGTTTAATGTCTTCTTTATTATCGGTTAATAGTTAAATCAAATTGTTGGGACCAGACTATAGCAAGTCCGCAATTAAACAATCTGCAAAGGTACTCATTATTTTTATTCACATGACAGATTTCTCCCTTTATTTTTTGATGTGAACACAGGGAAACACAAATTTTGTGTCTCTTGAATTGGGATGTTACTATTATACTGTACTAGCTAATATGCCAACAGTCTGTTACGAGATTTCGCCGCCGGTGTAGAGTTGGTAGTACTTGCCGTGAGCGGCAAGGAGTTCGTCATGGGTGCCGCGCTCGATGATGCGGCCATGTTCCAGGACGATGATGCAGTCGCTGTTGCGCACGGTCGAGAGGCGGTGGGCGATGACAAAGGTCGTGCGGCCCTTCATCAATGAGTCCATACCTCGCTGGACGAGGGTCTCGGTGCGCGTGTCAATGCTGCTCGTGGCCTCGTCGAGGATGAGGATGGGCGGGTCTGCTACAGCGGCACGTGCGATGGCCAGCAGCTGACGTTCTCCCTGGCTCAAGTTGCCGCCGTCGGCATTGAGCACGGTCTGGTAACCGTCACTCAAGCGACGGATAAAGCTGTCGGCATTGACGAGTTTGGCCGCTTCGATGCACTCCTGGTCGGTGGCGTCGAGGCGTCCGTAGCGGATGTTGTCCATCACGGTGCCAGTGAACAGGTGGGTCTCCTGCAGTACCATGCCCAGGCCGTGGCGCAGGTCCCGCTTGCTGATGTCGTTGATGCTGATGCCGTCGAGTGTCACCTTGCCGTCCTGGATGTCATAGAAACGGTTGATCAGGTTGGTGATCGTTGTCTTGCCGGCACCCGTTCCGCCCACTAAGGCGATCTTCTGGTCGGGCATGGCATCGATGTCGATGTCAAACAATACCTGCTTCTCCTCGTTGTATCCGAAGTCCACATCGTTGAACTTCACGCCGCCCGACACCTTGATGTAGCGCAGCTTGTTACCTTCTTGCGGTATTTTCCACGCCCAGGTGCCCGTGTGGTGGTTGCACGGGTGCAGCAGGCCGTCGGCACCGCGCTTGGCATTGACGAGCCGCACATTGCCGGCATCAGGCTCGGGTTGCTCGTCCATGATCTTGAAGATGCGGTCGGCTCCCACCGAGGCGTTCAACACGCTATTGATTTCCTGGCTGATGCTTGCGATGGGTCGGGCAAAGCTCTTGTTCAGTGTCAAGAAGGCGACCAGTGTACCCAGGGTCATGCCGCTGTACCCGCCGATGATGAGTGCGGCTCCCAGCACACCCATGAGCACATAGCTCAAGTGGCCCAGGTTGCCATTCACCGGCATGACGATGTTGCCGATGCGGTTGGCGTCATAGGTGTTGCTGCGCAGTTCCTCGTTGATGACCTCAAATTGCTCGATGGCTTTCTGCTCATGGCAGAAGACCTTTACCACCTTCTGGCCTGTCATCATCTCCTCGATGAAGCCGTTCACCTCGGCCAGCTTCTGTTGCTGGACGCGGAAGTGTTTGCGCGAACGCTTGCCCAGATAGGTCGTTGACCATGCCATGATCAAGGCCATGACAATTGAGAGGATGGTCATCGGCACGCTCATCACAATCATGCTGGCAAAAGTGATGCCCAGCGTGATGAGCGAGTTGAACGCTTGGGGCAAGCTGTTGGAAATCATCTGGCGCAGGGTGTCCACATCGTTGGTGTAGGCCGACATCACATGGCCGTGAGCGTGGGTGTCAAAGTACTTGATGGGCAGCGACTGCATGTGCTCGAACATGCCCTTGCGCAGCTTGAGCATCGTCCCTTGGGTGACGTTGATCATCAGTCGGCTGTGCAGATAGGCGCACAGGGCTCCGAAGGCCAGTACCACGCCCAGCTTGACCAGCGTCGAGGCCAGCGGCCCGTAGTCGGGATGCGCCTGGCCGATCATCGGTGTGATGTAGTCATCGATGAGCGTGCGGGTGAATAGGGTAGAGGCTAGGGTAGTGCACGCTGTCACGACGATGCACACGGCCACGGCCATGAACGAGAACTTGTAGTTCTTCATCACGATCTTGAACAGTCGCCACAGGGTGCTGCGCTTGTCCACGCCAGTGGTGTCGACTACGGTATTGCGGTTGTTGGGGCCTCCGGGCATTCTCATGATTGGGCCTCCTTTCTGTTGTCTTGGGGTTTATCAAAGTCGCCACCGGCTTCTTCCTGTATGGCGCAGATTTCCTGATAAATGCGGCATGATTGCAGCAGGCCGTCGTGGGTGTCAAAGCCTGCCATCTTGCCGTCGTCGAGCACGAGGATGCGATCGCAGTCCTTGATGCTGCTGATGCGCTGTGCAATGATAATCTTGGTCATCTCGGGCAGCTGGTCTCGCAGGGCCGCGCGGATGCGGGCATCGGTCGTGTTGTCACAGGCGCTGGTGCTGTCGTCGAGCACCATGACCTTGGGGCGTTTCAGCAAGGCCCGGGCGATGCACAGGCGTTGTTTCTGGCCGCCCGAGACGTTGGTTCCGCCTTGTTCGATTCGGGTCTCGTAGCCATCAGGCATCTCCATGATAAATTCGTCAGCACATGCCACGCGGCAAGCCTGGCGACATTGTTCGAGTGTCGCGTTTTCGTCGCCCCAGCGCAGGTTCTCGAGTATGGTGCCCGTGAACAGTACATTCTTCTGCAAGACGACAGCAACGTTGTCGCGCAGCGTTTCCAGGTCATAGGTGTTCACGTTATTGCCGCCGATAAGGACTTCGCCTTTGGAGGCGTCATATAGACGGCTAACCAGATTGATAAGCGATGACTTGCCGCTGCCTGTGCCGCCTATCACGCCGATGGACTCGCCACTGGCAATGTGCAGGTCTATGTCGCTCAATGCATACTCGCCACTGCCGCCCTTGTAGGCAAAAAAGACGTGGTTAAAATCGATGGAACCATTGGGAATCTCGGTAATGGCATTGTCAGGATTCACGATATCAGGAACTTCGTTAATTACTTGTGCCACACGTTGTCCACTGGCTAAACTTTGAGTAATAGTTACAAAAATCATGCTTAGCATCATCAGTGACATCAGGATGCTCATCACATAGGTGAACAGCGATGTCAATTGGCCGGTAGTGAGGTTGCCGCCGACAACAAATTGAGCGCCGAACCATGAGATAGCAATGATGCAGCCATAGACGACCATATTCATCAGCGGTCGGTTGAGGGCCATCAGGCTCTCG
>JAFTFA010000056.1 GCA_017449785.1 Muribaculaceae bacterium
TCTCAACAAGGGCGTTCTTTCTCTCGAAGATAGGATTGAGCTGATGAGAGGCGCTAATGATGCGGGTAGGGCTATCAACATTACAAGGACAACGGTTCCTCACGCTCTGTCCTATACCTTGACTTCAAAGTATGGTTATCCTCATGGTCATGCAGTGGCTCTTTCGTTCCCATTCTTTTTCAAGTATAATCTCGAAGGAGGGAAGGACTTGTTTATGGGTAAGGATTACGATGTTTTTGCAGGTAAGATGAACTTTATGAGGCAATTACTGGGAATCGATGGAGAGCCATGTCAGACGATGAAGAATTATGTGAAACAGCTGGGTTTAGGCTTTGATGTGAACAAGGATTTCGATGACATGACTGTCGTGAAGGGGTTGAATCTTGAACGAGCAAAAAACACTCCGATAGCCATTAATGAACAGGTTATCGTCGAGGCTGTGAAATCAATAAGAAATTTATAACAATCAATACATTAATATGGTTAATAACGAAAAGATAGTTTATGTCGGCATGAGTGCCGATATCATACATCCCGGACATCTCAATATATTGAACGAAGCTTCCAAGTATGGGCGTGTGATAGTTGGTGTCCTGACTGATGAGGCTATAGCAAGTTATAAACGCTTGCCATATCTCAATTATGAGCAACGTTCCCTAGTAGTGAGCCACTTGAAAGGCGTGTCCGAGGTTATTCCTCAAATAACACTTGATTACCGTCCGAATTTGGAAAGAATTCGCCCTGATTTTGTTGTTCATGGTGATGACTGGAAAGAAGGAGTTCAGGCCAAAACCCGGCAACAAGTGATAGATAAACTAGCTGAATGGGGCGGTAAAGTAATTGATGTCCCCTATACGAAGGGCATTTCATCAACCATGCTTAATGAGCGCCTCAAGGAAATAGGAACAACGCCCGATGTTCGTCTGAAACGCCTTCGTCGCCTCATTAATGCGAAGAAGATTGTTCGTATCTGCGAGTCACATAATGGTTTGACTGGCCTTATTATCGAGAACACTTCGGTTAAGGTCAATAATATGAAACGTGAATTTGATGGCATGTGGGCCAGTTCCTTGACCGACTCCACCAGCAAGGGAAAACCAGACATCGAGGCCGTGGATTTGACAACTCGTCTTCATGATCTTAATGATGCTCTTGAGGTGACTACCAAGCCTATAATCTATGATGGTGACACGGGCGGTAAACCTGAGCATTTTGTCTTCACGGTAAGAACGCTTGAACGACTTGGCGTGTCGGCAATTATCATAGAGGATAAGGTTGGCCTCAAGAAAAATTCTTTATTCGGCACCGATGCAATTCAAACCCAAGACACTATTGAAGGTTTCTGTGCCAAAATCCACGCTGGCAAACAGGCCCAAATCACGTCAGACTTCATGATAATAGCCCGTTGCGAGAGTTTGATCGCGGGAAAAACTATTGATGATGCATTGGAGCGTTGTCTCTCCTATGTGCAAGCTGGTGCCGATGGTATAATGATTCATTCTAAGAATAAGAGTGGCGAAGATATTAAGGAGTTCTGCCTTCGCTTCCGTAAGCAACAACCAAATGTTCCTCTGGTTGTTGTCCCGACCACATACAATCATATTACCGAGGATGAATTAGCCGAGTGGGGTGTGAATGTGGTAATATATGCTAATCACTTGCTGCGTGCTGCATATCCTGCAATGGTGAAATGCGCTGAGAGTATTCTGGCCAATGGTCGCTCACTGGAAGCCAACGATTTGTGCATGCCCATTAAACAGATTCTTGAGTTAATTCCTGGAACAAAATAAAGAGCCATCGTCAATGATTAGTCCAAAAAACTTTTTTGACCAGTTAAAGAATCATCATATCGATTTCTACACAGGTGTCCCTGATTCCTTATTAAAGAATTTGTGTGCATATATCACCGATAATCTGCCTTCAACGCGCCATATCATTGCTGCTAATGAAGGTGGAGCAGTTGGATTAGCTGCTGGTTATCACTTGGCGACAGGCTTGATACCAGTTGTATATATGCAGAACTCTGGACTGGGCAACACCGTCAATCCACTGATGTCGTTGACCGATAAACTGGTATATAATATTCCCGTTCTTCTTGTCATCGGCTGGCGTGGCGAGCCGGGTATTAAAGATGAACCCCAACATCGCAAGCAGGGGCTTGTTACCCTTCCGTTACTTGAAACCCTGGGTATCAGCTACGAGGTGTTGACCGATAACGAGGATGACTTGCCTGGTCAGATCAATCGCGCAGTCAGCCACATGGAAGTTACTGGTGAGACATTTGCCCTGGTTGTGAGGAAAGGAACTTTTGATACCTATAAGCTACAATCTACAGTCTCAACACCCATAACGCTTTCTAGAGAGCGTGCCATTGAATTGGTTACCGATGCGGTAGGTGACAATGATGTTGTCGTGTCAACGACAGGAATGATCAGTCGAGAGCTATTTGAGTACCGGACTGCCACTAATCATGGACATCATCAAGATTTCTTGACTGTGGGATCCATGGGGCACGCCTCACAGATCGCTCTGGGCATTGCTATCAATCAACCCAATCGACATGTCTTCTGCTATGATGGCGATGGCGCGACAATTATGCACACGGGTAATATGGCTATCATAGGCACCGTTGCTCCTGACAATTATTACCATATCGTGTTCAATAACGGTGCTCATGATTCGGTGGGCGGTCAACCCACTGTGGGAATGCGAGTTGATTTGCCAGCTGTGGCACGTTCATTTGGGTATAAAACCGTCATCAGTGTTGACAATGAGCAGGATCTCATCGACGAGTTAGTGGGACTTACTGACCACGATGCACCGATTCTTCTTGAAATAAAGGTGAAGAAGGGTGCGCGTGCCGATTTGGGGCGCCCTACATCCACTCCAATTGAGAATAAGGAGGCCTTGATGAACTTCTTGAAGAAGTAGTTTTTACTTGAGGAACATAGTAATGCAGACACAAAGTGAATATGACGCGGCGGCGTTGAAGGCAAGGTTCAATCCTGAGGGGTCGTTATTGCGGCGCCAGCAGTTGATCATGCTTGACATGGTAACGGAGCTGGATAGGATTTGCAAGAAATATCACATTCAATATTTCTTGTACTGGGGCACATTGTTGGGTGCAGTACGTCATGACGGTTTTATTCCGTGGGATGACGACCTTGATGTGGGAGTGCTGCGCAAGGATTATAAACGTCTAATGAAAGTTCTTCCAGAGGAACTGCCCAGCCACATTGCATTGCAGTGTAATGATACTGACCGAAACTATTTCTATTTCTTTGCCAAATTAAGGCATAAGAATTCCTTTGTAGATGAGGATAATTATGACCGTGTGTTTAAAGAGAGAGGAATCTTTATCGATATTTTTCCTGTTGACAAGACTCGTCGCTGGATTCACAACTTGTCTGAGCCGCTTCATGGACACTGCTTCAAGATCTTGAGAACGGGAAAGAATGATGTGGTGTCCATGCGGCAGGTGAGAGCAATTACTTGGTTTAACCGTCATGTGGCGTTCCCTGTGTTGCGCTTTCTGGCAAGGATTACAGGTGGTAAGACCATCATGTGTGATTATGGCGTCCCGTTGAGGGTTGGGCACGACATCAAAGATATTTTACCGACGACTACTCACGTTTTTGAGGGAAAAGAATTGTCTGTTCCTGCCAATAGTCATGCGGTATTGAAGCGTCTCTATGGTGATTACATGCAATTGCCTGATTTATCAACGGTTCAAAGTCAACATGTGTTGAAACTTGAGATTTATGATTGACCAAAAGAAATATCCGGCCAAGGTCGATGTGGCGGTGTTGCTGCTGTTTTTCACGCGCACCGACTCGTTTGAGAAGGTCTTTGAGGCCGTGCGTGAGGCTCGCCCGTCCAAGCTGTTCTTGTATCAGGATGGCCCACGTGGTGAGCGCGACATGGCGGGCATTGAGGCGTGCCGCAAGATTGCCGAGAACATTGATTGGGAGTGCGAGGTGTACCGCAAGTACCAGGAACGCAACTATGGTTGTGACCCGTCGGAATACTTGTCCCAGAAGTGGGCATTCAGCATTGTGGACAAGTGCATCGTCCTGGAGGATGACGATGTGCCGTCACAGTCGTTTTTCCCATTCTGCAAGGAACTGCTGGACCGCTATGAGCACGATGAGCGCATCTCGATGATCTCGGGCTTCAATACCGATGAGGTGACACCCGATGTGGCCGACGACTACTTCTTCACCTCCGCCCAGGCCATCTGGGGATGGGCATCGTGGCGGCGTGTCATCGATCGGTGGCAGGGTGATTATGCCTTCCTTGATGACGAGAACGCCATGAGACTGTTGCGCGCCAAGTGCAAGCGCCACGGATTCCGCACGGCGATGATCGATATGGCGCGTGATCATCGCGCATCGGGCAAGGAGTTTTATGAGACCATCATGTGGGCCGACATGGTGCTCAATTCAGGCCTGGCCATCATGCCGACCAGGAATATGGTCAACAACCTGGGGGCGGTCAATGATTCCACTCATTTCTCGTCCTTGACGACCATGAACCATCGCATGCGCCGCATCTTCACGATGAAGCGCTACGAAATTGACTTTCCGCTCAAGCATCCGCGCTATGTCATAGAGAATGTGGACTTCAAGGAGCGGTACTACAAGGTACACGCCTGGAACCACCCGTGGATCAAGATTCAGAACTCCATTGAAGAACTGTTCCTGAACCTCAAGCATGGCAATTTCTCGTTCATCGTTAAGGCTGTCAAGCGTCGCCTCAGCAAGTGGCTAGGAACCTACAAGCACCAGTAGGTTTCCCTGTGTGTAGACAATAAAACAAGCTCCCGGGCCGGTGAATGGTCGGGAGCTTGTGTGGTTTTAAAAAGAACGGGGTTCTTTTTATGCCTCAGCGGCGGGAGCCTCTTCGGCGGCGGGAGCAGCCTCCTCGGCGGCCTCCTGAGCAGCCTTGGCAGCCTCAGCCTCGGCAGCGGCCTTAGCGGCAGCGATCTCGGCTTTCTTCTTGGCTACGGCCTCGGCCTTGGCCTCGTTCTTCTTGGCCTCCTCGGCGATGGTCTTCTTGTCGGCAGCCTTCTTGTCGTCGCGCTCCTTGTTGCGGATAGCGTCGAGCTTAGCCTGCTTCTGGGCCTTCCAGGCCTCGAAACGCTTCTGAGCCTCTTCCTCGGTGAAGGCGCCCTTCTTGACGCCACCCTGGAGGTGCTTCATCAGCATCACGCCCTCGCGGGAGAGAATGTTGCGTACAGTGTCGGTGGGAATTGCACCTACGTTTACCCAATAGAGTGCACGTTCGAAATTCAAACTGATGGTAGCAGGATTAGTGTTGGGGTTATAAGAACCAATCCTCTCAATAAATCTACCATCTCGTGGTGCCCTGCTATCGGCAATAACAATGGGATAGAACGCATAGTCCTTGTGACCGTGGCGCTGCAATCTGATCTTTGTTGCCATAATGAATCTAACAGTTTAAATTTTTAAATAAAGTTATTTTTCACAAGAAAAGTGACCTTGTTGAAGGGTCACTTTTCATTTGTTGTCCTGGAAGGATTCGAACCCTCGCAAGCGGAACCAGAATCCGATGTGCTACCATTACACCACAGGACAATTCCTAATTGCGAGTGCAAAGGTACAGCTTTTTTTGTTACTGGCAAGAAAAAATCGAACTTTTTTTCAAAAAAAGTGCATTTGAACGGGAAAAATGGCTCTTTTTGAGATAATATCAGCATGTTTTCTGTGTGTAAAATGTATTCCATTCGCTGTTATTCGAGAGAACCAGTGATTTTTGTCATGACTATAGTAAAGCAACGAGAATCAATCAACAAGTTCTGTCCCAATGTCGTGTTTTTAGAACATTCAATCACATTTTCTATATGTCATCAAAAACTGCCTTTTCAGTATCTTTTCATTAACCAATGAGATAAATTTTTATAAATAAGATTGTATGAATAGACGAGAGCTGCAGTGCCAAATATGATTAAAGCGATAAAAAGTAAATAATTTACCTTTGTGCAAAATTGCAAAAGGAAGA
>JAFTFA010000057.1 GCA_017449785.1 Muribaculaceae bacterium
CCGCCTGAAAAATATCCCATTCTCAGGCGGTTGATTTGCAAAGAGGGTGAGCCATAACTGAATTATGACACACCCCCATTTCTTGCGGAAAGGGAGGGATTAAATACTTGGAAATTGTTCGGTAACGGCTATTGATAATCAGTGAGTTAGCATTTTGAAAAGGTGCTAAATTATTAATTTATCGTCCGAAAAATCGTCCGACTGTAATTACCACTTAACTATTTGAGGATAAACGTATTTTAACGCTTCAAGTAGTCTTTATTTCCTACATTTCTCAGATAATTCTGTTTGCAAAGGTACTATTTTCTGGTCTGTTTTCAAAATTGTGGCATGCGAATAGCAATTATAACAGAATTATGTTTAACTTTGCACAAATAATTGAATAAACAAAAAGACAATGGCAACCTATACTATCACAGTGAATGAGCGTTCATCATGGGGTAAAGCTCTCATGAACTATCTCCATGCATTAGGAGTGATTGTGCAGCGTGTCCCCTCAAAATCCAAAAGTAGTTATATTCGTTCTCAGGAAGACAAGAAGGCTGGCCGCGTAGAATCATTTGATTCGTCCGAGGAAATGTTTGAGTCATTAGGAATCTAAGTATGTATAAGATTCGGATGACCAAGACGTTCCGCAAAGACACGGAACGTTGCCGCAAACGTGGTTACGACATGGAACTACTCAAGACGGCAATTCGTTTACTTGAAGCCAGTGGCAAACTACCCGAATCTTATCGTTCCCACAAGTTATCTGGCAATTATGGCGGGTGTTGGGAGTGTCACTTGAAGGCTGACTGGTTGATGATATGGGAGCAAAACGATACAGAATTAACATTGCTTTTCACAGGCACCGGAACGCACTCAGATCTGTTTTAACTATATTGATTGCGTACTCATTTGTTTACCATCAACACTGTGGCTCGCGACAATGGCATAAAGCAGGCGCAGTACGAGTACCAGCGCATCATGAACAATAAATCATCGAGATCTAAGAGAAAATGAGTGTATAGCAAAGATTTTTGTTGCCTTTGTGAAAATATATCCGACAATTAGTCAATAATTAATACATTAACCATAATATATTTTACGATGAAGAAGTTATTATCAATTATGCTGTTATTCGTTGCAGTTTTGTTAGTTTCCTGCGGCGATAGTGAAGTGACCGACTACTACTTATTGACCTACTCACCACAACACAACTATGTGAGTGGCGGAATGGATGCAAACTTAGACTTAAGAAAGCTTAATTTCCGTGAGGCTGGTATTAGTGAAAAAGATGCTATTGCTGGTTTGGAGCAGGAGTTTGCCCAGGACTTAGCGTCTTTGACATCAATCAAAAATGAAAATACAGACCCTGAAAACTACAGGCAAGAGGATGTTGACCGCATTGTAGGCGATATTAAAAGTGATGTAGCCATGTGGAAGCGATGGTTAATATGCATTACTCACCCTAGTAAAGAAAACCCCGATGAAGCGATAGGGAAAATCAAAGAAAGCTATAAGGAAGTTGTTCAGAAAGGAGAATATATGGATGGGAACTTCAAGGTTAAGATAATTCCCATAAAAGGAAATTAAACCTCGTCTTTTCAAGGTCTAATCGGCTGGCTTACTTTAGTTTGGTAAACCAACCGGTTTTCTTTATAATACTGACGATAAATGGAGAACAGGCAGTGCTGAAGAGGAGGTGTAATTGGACTAAATAACTATTAGATGCTTTTCGCTGAGTCTTTGGAATTTTTCGTCCCAAAATCGTCCCAAAAGTTTTAAGTTTAAGTTGATGTTAGTAATGTGAAAATCAGATTGTTAAGTGACTTGTGGGCGAGAAAGAAGAAAATTTAGTCCGAAAATCGTCCGAGTAAATTTATAAAAAGAGGGTTATTTGTCTGATAACCAAACAAATAACCCGTTTTCTGCGGAAAGGGAGGGATTCGAACCCACGGTACGCAAAGCGTACAACGGTTTTCGAGACCGCCCCGATCGACCACTCCGGCACCTTTCCAGTCTTGCCCTCGGGCTGTTTGGTTCCCAAAAGCGGGTGCAAAGTTATGGCAAATTTTCTATCTGACAAAATTTTTTCACAGATTTTTCAATCCGTCAATGGTTTGGATGGGTTCTTGGGCTCCGAAGACGTAGCTGCCGGCCACGAGAATGTCGGCACCGGCCTCGGCGAGTTGGGCTCCGGTGACGTTGTTGACGCCGCCGTCGATCTCGATGAGGGCATTGGAGCCGTTGAGGGTGATGAGCTGGCGCAGTTCACGCACCTTGTTGAGCGTCTGGACGATGAACTTCTGGCCTCCGAAACCGGGGTTTACCGACATGAGGAGCACAAGGTCCACGTCGCAGATGATGTCGCGCAGCATCATCACAGGGGTTGCGGGATTGAGAGCTACACCGGCCAGCATGCCGGCGTCGTGGATCTGCTGCACGACGCGGTTGAGGTGGATGCATGCCTCCTGGTGGACGGTCATGATGCGGGTGCCGCAGTCGCGCACTTGAGGGATGAACTTCTGGGGTTCAACGATCATCAGGTGCACATCGAGGGGCTTGTTGCACAGGCGCTGCACGTGCTTGATGACGGGGAAGCCAAACGAGATGTTGGGCACAAACACGCCGTCCATCACGTCGAGGTGTAGCAGGTCGGCGTTACTGTGGTTGATCATGTCGATGTCCTTGGCCAGATTGCCAAAGTCGGCAGACAATAGAGAGGGTGAGACTTTCATGTTTATCAGTTGTGAGTTTTAAGTTGTAAGTTTTAAGTTTTAAGTTGTTAGTTTTTGGGTGTGGGGCGTTTCTTCAGGGCCTGATAGGCGAGGAAGAGGACGATGGCGATGGCTAGCGCGTAGCCAGCCCATGAGAGGTAGCGGTTGTAGTGTTCCAGCTGAGCGAGCAGTTCTTCCTCGGGGAAGTGCTGACTCAGCCAGTAGCCCAGTGCAGCCAGGACGGCGTTCCAGATGCCGGCACCCAGCGAGGTGAACAGGGCAAAGGTGCCGAAGTTCATGCGCGCCAGTCCGGCAGGAATGGAGATGAGCTGGCGGATGGCGGGAATCAGTCTGCCCAGGAAGGTCGAGATGGCACCGTGGCGGTCAAAGTAGGCCTCGGCTTTCTGGACTTTCTCGGCATCGATGAGGCACATGTGACCGATGCGGCTGTTGGCAAAGGCATAGACCACGGGCCGCCCGATGATGAGCGAGAGCACGTAGTTGATGACCGCTCCCAGCAGTGCGCCGACGGTGGCGATGAGGATGATCATCAGGATGTTCAGGTCCCCGTTGCGGGCGGCGAAATAGGCTGCTGGCGGAATCACCACCTCGCTGGGGAACGGGATAAAGGAACTCTCGATGGCCATCAGCAGCAGGATGGTGCCATAGGTCAAATGTTCCTTGTACCAGTTGTAAATCGTCACGATGTCGTGTGGCATATACACGAGGATGCCGACCACCACTGCAGCCAGCACCACCAGGATAATAATCAGTTGTAGCGTATCTTTTTTCATATCGAGGGCAAAGATAGTAAAAAAGTCTTTAGTCCTTGGTTTTTAGCCCTCAGTTTTTAGTCCCGGTGTGGGCTTTTGGAGCAGGATGACCGTCAAAAGGCAGAGCCTGTCTCCTGGATGCGTTTTCATTAATGTGCTGATCATGAACATGATGCTGGTGATGAATACCATCAAATAATTGGGGCGGAACTGTTAATGAATGGTTAAAAGCACGCAACTCCATCTGTGGCACAAAGTAACGAAAAACGAGAGCCCGTGTCAATGGCAAAAAGCACGAGACGGTGTCAGAGCCAGAGGCTCTGAGTACATGACATGCTGGCGAACGGGTGCTTGTCAGCGAGTGAGCGTCATCTCGCAGGTGGAGCAGTGGCAGGTGATCTTGAGGAGGGTGGTGCCGGTCTTGAGGTAGAGGTCGCGGGGCAGGGCAGATGCGTTCTTGCCCTGGAGGCAGGCGCCCAGCTGGCGACGGATGCAGTAGCGGGTGTGCATCAGCGGAGTGGAGGCGTCGGGCGGAGTGCCGGCTTCAAGGGCGGGGGCGATGCTGGTGACGCCGTGGTCGCGGTAGACGGCCTGGGCAAGACGGTTGGCGACGTTGTCGGCGGGTTCCAATGTAGAGGCGGGGCAGGGGAAAGCCTTGTCTTCGGGACGGCGCTTGTCCACATGGCGGGTGATGCGGTGAGCCCGATCGAGCAGGTCGATGGCCTCGCGGCGTAGTTGGGACATGAGCGATGCGGGGATGAAGGTGTCGCCGGGCACCTGTGCGTCATTGAGGCGGTAGATGGTGCCGCCCAACTTGGCGAGTTCGGCCCGCTGGCGATCGCCTTGGGGCTTGGCCGCGGGCTGCAGGTCGCAGGGCAGGGTGTGGGTCACGCGGTTGCCTCGCTCATCGACAAGGGAGAGCGTGAGCAGCCCGCCGGTGTAACGCAATTGGGCATCGACAGCGATGGTACGGGTGGCCGACGGCTTGGCCAGCAGGTCGGCAAAGGCTTTGTCGGCCGTGCGGTAGATTCGGGCACCGCGGGGGACGTCAGCGCGTTCGCGCAACAGGACGGTGCCGCCGCCGAGGGCGCGATTGACCCTGGCTCCCGAAAATTGGCCACGGCTATCGGTGTAACTCAGCCCGTCGCCGTTGGCCAGCGTGGCGCGGGTGTCGATGGTGAATGTGTTGCCGTTGCATCGCAGGGCGCGACCCAGGTATTCACCTTGGGACTTGGGTGTGTCGATCGAGGCCATGGCAGTGCCGTCCTTGGGTCGCCGCTCGTCCAGGAAGTAGTGGGTGAAGCCGCGATTGAAACTTTTCTCGATGGCCGGATCGAAGGTCAATTGGACCGAGCCGTGTGAGGCACGGCGGTAGCGGTCGGGCTGGCGGTCGATGACCTTGTCGATGGCGCGGCGGTAATAGGCCACGACGTTCTTGACATAGCCGATGTCCTTGAGGCGGCCCTCGATCTTGAACGATGATATGCCAGCGGCCATCATCTGCTCCAGACGGTCGTGCCGGGCCATGTCTCGAAGCGAGAGCAGGTGCTTGCCCTCGACCAGGACGTGTCCCTTGCCGTCCACGAGGTCATAGGGGAGGCGGCACAACTGGGCGCACTCGCCACGGTTGGCACTGCGCCCCTTCAACACCTGGCTGATGGCGCAGCGACCACTGTAGCTCACGCACAGGGCCCCGTGGACAAAGGCCTCGAGCGGCATCGAGGTTGCACGGCGGATGTCGGCGATTTCGTCAAGGGTCAATTCACGCGCCATGACGAGTTGGGAAAAGCCCAGGGCCTCGAGGAAGCGGGCCTTGTCGGGCGTGCGCAGGTCACATTGCGTGCTGGCGTGCAGGGCAATGGGCGGCAAGTCCATGCGCAACAGTGCCATGTCCTGGACGATGAGAGCATCCACGCCGATGTGGTACAAGTCGTGGACGAGGCGTTCTACCTCGGCCAGCTCGTTGTCATAGACGAGAGTGTTGACCGTGGCATAGATGCGTGCACCGAACTGGTGGGCGTAGTCGCACGCGCGGCGCACGTCATCGAGCGTGTTGGCGGCATCGGCGCGGGCTCCGTGATGGGATGCGCCCATGTACACCGCATCGGCACCATGATCGATGGCTGCGATGGCAATGTCGGCATCGCGCGCGGGCGCTAGCAGCTCTATGTCAACGGGTTTTAACATTGTTGTGGTCGATTTTCAGAGATCTCGGAGGTCTCGGAGATCTCGGAGATCTCGGAGAACTCAGATATTTAATGTGAACGAGTCGGCATCACGCCAGGCGGGGAACTTCTCGCGGAATTGCGCGAGCTGGGCTGGGGAGAGGTCGGCGGTGATGATGGGGCTGTTCATGCGCTGAGCGATGATCTTGCCCTTGAAGTCGATGACCAGTGACGAGCCCTCGGGGTACTCCACGCCAGCGGGATCGGTGCCACAGCGGTTGACGCCGCACACGTAGCACTCGTTTTCCATCGCACGGGCAGCCAGCAGCGTGCGCCACACCTTCTCGCGTGACTTGGGCCAGTTGGCAACGACCACGAGCAGGTCATAATTGTTGTTCACGTTGCGGCAGAATACCGGGAACCGCAGGTCGTAGCACACCACCAGCTTGATGTTGAAGCCGCGGAAGCGCACGATGGGCGACTTGGTCAGGCCCTGGTTGAAGACCTTGTCCTCGCCGCCGAAGGAGAACAGGTGGCGCTTGTCATAGTAGGTCTCGTCGCCGTTGGGCTCGATAAAGAATGCACGGTTGTAGAGCTGGGCTGCGGTATTGGCCAGAAAACTGCCGATGATGCCCACGTGATACTCGTCGGCCAGGCGGCGCAGCGTGCGCAGCGTGTCGCCGCTGTTCCACTCGGCAACGGCGGCGGCCTGGTCGCGGTCACCGGTCATGAAGCCCGTGGTGAACAGTTCCGGCAGTATCACCAGGTCGGTGTCGTCGGCCATGTTGCGCAGGTTGCGCTCCAGTTGATTGAAGTTGGCCTCACGGTCTCCCCAGACGATGTCGTCCTCGATGAGCGTGACGCGCAGGTTGCGGGAAATCACTTTTTCAGTTAATAGTTAAGAGTTAATAGATAATAGTTGGCATTGCACGGATTTGTCTGCAACGCCAACTCGCTTATTCAAGTCCGGTGACGAACTTCTCGGGGAACCTGCCGCAGCCGTGCTTGGCAAAGTAGCGCTTGATGTTCAGTAGGTCGGCATCGGCATCATCGGTGAGCTCGAACTCACGGTCGATGCACACCACGCGTTGCTTGTAGTCAAAGTAGGCCAGCACGAGCGGCACGCGTGCATCGTGTGCCATGAAGATGGCTCCCTTGTGCCAATTGGGATTGGCGCTGCGGGTACCCTCGGGCGTGACGCCGATGGCCAAGCGCGGCGTGGTGTTGTAGGCCTCGACGATCGACTGCGTCAAGTTGCCGTGCTGGCGACGGTTGACAGGGATGCCGCCGAGAGCTCTCATCAAGTAGCCCAGGGGAAAGAAGAACCAGGTGTCCTTCATCAAGAAGCCCGCCTTCATGCCCACCGAGTGTATGCCCAGCTCACCCAGGATGAAATCCCAGTTGCTCGTGTGCGGGGCGATGACGATGATGCACTTGTCGGGCATCGTCAGGTTGACCTTGAAGGTCCAACCGGCCTTCTTCAATATCCAGCCAGAGAGGTTCATTGTTGGTGTATGGGTGTAGTGGTGTAGAGGTGTAAGGGTGTAGTACTGGTATATCGGTGCCGTGGCAGGACTCTACAACATTACACCGATCCACTTCTACACCATTTTTGCCAACGGCAAAAATGCTTATTTCTTGGAGGGCATGAGTTCGTTCATGCGCTTGGCGATATTGTTCACCTCGGCGCGGAAGTACTCGCTCAGTTCCTTCTCGCACTGCTTGAAGTAGGCACGGCGAGCCTTGTTGTACTCCTTGCGGTTGGCAAAGTCCTTGACCTTCTTGTCAAAGTGGTTGCTGACGCGGTTCACGGCCTCCTGCTGCAGCAGGGCGGTGTCGATGATGATGCTGTCCCACTCGTCGCGCTTGTTCTCGCCGAATGCGGATTCTGCAAAGATGCACTCGCCTGCGATGTCGCCACAGGCATTCTGGATAGCTTTCTTGATCTGTCGTTTGCTTGCCATAATTATTAATGTATAATACAATAGAAAGTTTATAACAATCCGCTAAGGTACAAAATATATCTCAATTGGACGTTCAGCGGGATGGGAAAAATGCCGAAAAATGTCAAAAATGCGTTTTTTTGACCCTAGAGAGAAAAAAAGTGCTTAAAAATTTTGCCAGTTCAAAAATTGGCTGTAATTTTGCATCGCTTTTCGACGGAGATATCGTCTAGTGGTCTAGGACGCCGCCCTCTCACGGCGGAAACCAGGGTTCGAGTCCCTGTTTCTCTACCAAGCAAAGCCTTCACCCAACCACGAGCGAGGGCTTTATTAATCGACGGAGATATCGTCTAGTGGTCTAGGACGCCGCCCTCTC